>NZ_JBIWEL010000004.1:276406-431597 GCF_044762525.1 Pseudomonas sp. NPDC096950
GGGCTTGCTCGCGAAAGCGGTGGGTCAGTTGACATAAATGCTGACTGACACGACGCCTTCGCGAGCAAGCCCGCTCCCACAGGGGGAATTCTATCGACCGGAAAACCGCAACCTCGACAACTCCCGCAAATCCCCCGCCACATAATAATCATTGGTCCAACGGTCATCCGCCGCCAACGGCGAGACCTCTTTCAATGCCAGTTTCTTCGCAAAATACCGAAACCGGTAATGCTCATAAAACCGCAGCAATTCCAACCCATACCGATCCGCCAGATTGGTATCGCCCCGAATGATCAGGTAATTCTCATCATTGCCATTGCTGGCCGCCGCACTCAGGTTGTGGCTGCCGCTGATGATGGTCGGCGTATCGGTGGTGAAGTCGGTGACGATGGCTTTAGTGTGCACCAGCAAGTTGCCCTTCTGGCCTTTCATGTTTTCCTTGAGCCAGCCTTCCAGCCCGGTGTTGAGCAGCGCCGTGGCGGCGAATTCGGCGGTGCGGTCGGCGTGAAAACCGGTGATGCGGCTGACGGTGTTTTGCAGGCCGTAGCGCAGGATGTCGTCGTGGGGCTGGCCGAGCAAGGCGTTGAGGATGTCGTTGGGCAAAGCAAACGCCGTAACGAACAGGATGTCCTTTTTCGCGCCGTTGATGATCTCGACAAATTCGTGCAAGTCGCCCTGGCCGGTACGCGGTGAGAACCCGGCGAACAGCGGTTGCGCCGGGTCCATGGGATTGTTCTTGGTCAGCCAGGTGCGCGTCGCACCGACGTCCGCCGGGTTCGCCCACACCTCCTCGAAAGTCTGCAAGTAACTGGCGCCGACCCGCGCATCGTCCAGCACATGCACCACGTTGGCCTGGCGGTAGACGCCGTTGGGCGTGAAGTTGGTGCTGCCGCAAAGCACCGCTTGCGGCCGATGCTCCCCGCCCTCCAGTTTGCTCAGGACGATGAATTTGTCGTGAAAGATGTTGTGAGTGACCCGCCCGCGCTTGTTCGCCGCCGGGATTTTTTCCAGGCTGGCCTCATTCAGGGTGGTGTCTTCGTCATTCGGTTGCGCGTGATACAGCACCCGCACCTTGACCCCACGGGCGAACGCGGCGTTCACCGCATCGACGATCGACTCTAATTGGTATTCGTAGATGGCGATGTCCAGCGCCCATTGGTCGTCCACGGCGCGTTGGATAAACCCGAGCAAACGTCCGAGCAGACCGTTTTCCAGCCATTGCTGCGCCGCGATCGGCCAGGCCTCGATGGGCAAGCCTTTGTTGGCGCTGATCTGCGCATCGAGGTCGGGAAACTTGCGCTGGAACGCCTGACTCGCCGCCACTGCGCGGTTGAAGATCACGCTCTGGTTGTGCGGCAGACCATCGTCGGACGTGATGGTCAGTTCCAGAAACTCACCCAGTTGCGGCGCATCGGGTGTGCCGTAAGCCAGGTGAACGCGGTAATGCAGGGTCGTCCCCGGATTGACCGCGTAATCGGCCCAGCGAAATTTCTGCAGCGGCGCGATATCGCTCGGGGTGGCGTGGTATTGCGGGAAGGTGTGAACCTTGCCGGGGAACGTCAGGCTGTTGAACAGAAACAGCCAGGGTTTAGTACCTGACTGTTTTTCGATGGCAAAACCCAGCAAGCCTTTGCGGCGGGACTCGGCCAGGTCCATGGCCAACAGCACGCCGTTGGTGCCGGCGTAGGCTTTGACGCGGAAATCGTCCTGAGGGTTGGCGGCTAGAACGCGCATGGGTCACTCCTGTGAATGGCTGGCTTGCTGAGCATAGGGCAGTGATGCGAATTTGCCTTGATGATCTAAAACCGCATCGCTGCAGTCGCGAGCAAGCCTGCTCCCACCTTGATCCGGGGTGGTGTCAGAGGGAGATGTCCAGCCGGGCGATCTTGCCCTGTTCGTTCAGGCGAAAGGTGTAGCGCAGTTCCAGCGGACTACCGGGAAATGTCCCGGAAATCAGGTTGTGCACCAGCACCTTGCCGGTGCGCAGTTGCACGTCGAGCACCTCGACCTGTGGCTGGTAGCGTTGCGCGGTGTCCTGCATCCATTGGGCGATAGCCTGGGTGCCGACCTGATGTTCGCCTTCATCGAAGACGTTGGCATCCTCAGCGAAAAAACTGGCAACCCGCGAGGTGTCACGGGCGTTGGCGGCGGCGATGTAATCGGCGATGGCCGGTGCCAGTGAAGAGGCTGGATTAGACATGGTGAAGGCTCCTTGTTGTTTGATTCTGGAGCCATGTTATGACAGCGCTGTGTCAATTCTTGTCAGGAGTGAATCGGCCGTTTTCGTCCAGTTGCATCTGCTTGCGCCAGGTGCGCAGCAAATCGCTGCGACGCCCCGGATAACGGTCGCCCTGCTCGCTGGCAGCGGAGATCCGGTCGGTGCGAAAGGTCCGGTAGGCACTGCGTAACTCGCACCAGGCAACGATGATCCGCACCTCGTTGAGAAACCCCAGGGCCAGCGGCCAGATCAGGCGTTGGGTCGGCACCTGATTGGCATCCGCATAATCAATGTGCAGCTTGGCCTGGTTGCGAATCGCCTGGCGAAACACATTCAACGGCACGGCGTTTTGCGCGAAGCCGAATCCCGGCGGGCCGGGCAAGACTGTCGGGTTGTGCAAGGCGTCCAGCGCCTCGGGCGCCAACACTGCCGCGATCTTCGCCAGCGCATCCGCCGCCGCTTTGCTCAGCACCTCATCCCCACGCTGATCGACATAACGCAAACCGAGCACGATGGCCTCGGTTTCGTCGGCGTTGAGCATCAATGGCGGTAGGAACAGACCGCTACGCAACACGTAGCCAATCCCCGCCTCGCCATAAATCGGCGCGCCGAGGGCCGTGAGTTCCGCGATGTCGCGGTACAGCGTGCGTTCGGAAATCTCCAGTTCGCTGGCCAGGGTCGCGGCGGTCGCCGGGCGGCTTTTACCCCGCAGCACTTGGAGCAAGGTCAGTAATCGAGTGGTTCGCGACACGATCGGCACTCAGTGCGGAAAAGTGCTCGCAGCTTAACAAAGGCTGCTGTCAGAAACTGGCAGGAGTAAAACCGCCGATGGTCACTCCCTGAAAAAGCGTCTTGACGTCGGATATTACTCGCATCATATTAAATACATGTCGCCTAACATTTATATTTAACCCAAGCGTATTTCCTCAGGAGTCATCCCATGCATTACAAAGTTTTCGGTCGCAAAACCGGCCTGCGGGTTTCGGAACTGGCGTTGGGAGCCGGCAACTTCGGCACCGGTTGGGGCCACGGCGCCGAGCGCGATGAAGCCAAGCGGATTTTCGACGGCTACCTGGAGGCCGGCGGCAACTTCATCGACACCGCCAACGGTTATCAGAATGGCCAGTCCGAGGTGATGCTCAGCGAATTCATCGCAGCGGAACGGGATCGCCTGGTCATCGCCACCAAATACACGATGGGGACGGATCGGGTGGCCGGCATTTCCTTCACCGGCAATAACCGCAAGAACATGGTGCGCTCCGTGGAAGAGAGCCTGAAACGGCTTAAAACCGATCACATTGATCTGTTCTGGGCGCACATCACCGACGGCGTCACGCCGATGGAAGAAATCCTCCGTGGCTTTGACGACCTGGTGCGCGCCGGCAAGATCCACTACGCCGGGCTGTCGAACTTCCCGGCCTGGCGCATCGCTCGCGCTGATGTGCTGGCCGAAGTGCGCGGCTTCTCGCCGATTGCCGCGATCCAGACCGAATACAGCCTGGCCGAACGCACCGCTGAACGTGAATTGCTGCCGATGGCCGAAGCCCTCGGCTTGGCCGCAACCTTGTGGTCACCGCTGGGCGGCGGCTTTCTCACCGGTAAATACCGCACCAACGACGAAAACAACCGCGCGGCCAAACTCGGCATGCTGATCCACGCCGAGAAAAGCGCCCGGGAAACCGCCCTGCTCGATACCTTGCTGGCGGTCGCAGCAGAACTGGAATCGACTCCTACGCATGTGGCGATTGCCTGGTTGCGGGAGAAAGCCAAGCGTTCGACTACAGCGCTGATTCCGATCCTGGGGTCGCGGACCCGTGAGCAACTGGATGCGACGCTGGGAGCGTTGGAGGTGGCGTTGAGTGATGAGCAACTGGCGCGGCTGGATGGTTCCAGCGCTGTGGAAGTGGGTGTGCCACACGCGATGATTGCCGGGTCGGCGGCGCGGTATACCGGGGTTGAAACCCTGGATTTGCCGAAGATTCCGGTGGCCTGATCAGCCATACATAAAACAAATGTGGGAGCGGGCTTGCTCGCGAAGGCGTCGTGTCAGTCGATATCAGTATTGACTGAACTACCGCTTTCGCGAGCAAGCCCGCTCCCACATTTTTGAACCGCGTACTACCGGTCGACTTTGTGCTTCGCCGCATACAGGCACAACATTTCCATCGCCAACGTTGCCGCGGCCAGTGACGTTATGTCCGCGCTGTCATAGGCCGGCGCCACTTCCACCACGTCCATTCCCACCAGGTTGATCCCGCGCAAACCGCCAAGGATTTCCAGCGCCTGCACCGTGCTCAAACCGCCGCACACCGGGGTTCCGGTGCCCGGAGCGAACGCAGGGTCCAGGCAATCGATATCAAACGTCAGGTACACCGGGTTATCGCCAACCCGCGCCCGAATCGCTTCGACAATCGCCTCGCAACCCTGGCGATGCACCTGCCGCGCGTCGAGCACCTGAAACCCCAAGTGATCGTCGTTGGTGGTGCGCAAGCCGATCTGCACCGAACGCGACGGATCCACCAGCCCCTCCTTCGCCGCGTGCCAGAACATCGTGCCGTGGTCGACGCGCTTACCCTCCTCGTCCGGCCACGTGTCGCTGTGGGCGTCGAAGTGGACCAGCGACAACGCGCCATGTTTGCGCGCATGGGCCTTGAGCAGCGGATAGGTGATGAAGTGATCGCCACCGAACGTGAGCATCGCGCTGCCGGCATTCAGAATGTGCTCGGCGTGGGCTTCGATGCTTTCCGGCACCGACTGCGGCGTGCCGTAGTCGAAGTCGCAATCGCCGTAATCAATCACCGCCAAGTGATCGAACGGGTCGAAGGTCCACGGCCAGTGGCGTTCCCAGGCAATCCCGGTGGACGCCGCACGAATCCCGCGCGGTCCGAAACGCGCGCCGGGGCGGTTGCTGGTAGCGGTGTCGAACGGCACGCCGCTGACGGCCACATCGACCCCGCGCAAGTCGCGGCTGTAGCGCCGGCGCATGAAACTGGTGATACCGGCGTAGGTGCTTTCGGCGGCAGTCCCGTAGAGGCTGTCGCGGGTCATGGCCTGATCGTTTTGCACAGGGACATCCATGGTGAGTTCCTTATTATTGGCGGCTACGGAAAGTGGTCCAGAGACGGGTGCGCTGACGCATGTCCTTGAGGCTCATGCTGCGATCGGCATACAAACGGTCGCGAACGTCGGCCAGCGGGTAGATATCCGGATCGGTGCGCACGGCTTCATCCACCAGCGGCGTCGCCGCGGTGTTGGCCGTGGCGAAAAACAGCGTGTTGGTCAGCGCGGCGACGGACTCGGGGCGCAGCATGAATTCAATGAACTGGCGGGCGGCTTCGGGGTGCGGCGCATCCTTGGGGATCGCCAGGTTGTCCTGCCACACCAGCGTGCCTTCCTTGGGAATTCGGTAGGCCACCTCGTAAGGCTTGTTGGCCTTGCGCGCCTGATCAGCGGCCATGCTCGCGTCACCGTTGTAGGTCAGGGCCAGGCACACGCTGCCGTTGGCCAGGTCATTGATCTGCCGACCACTGGCGACGTACAGCACATTCGGCTGAAGCTGATGCAGCAACGCCTCGGCGGCTGACAGATCCTTCTGATCGGTGCTGTAGGGATCTTTACCGAGATAGTGCAGCGCCAGTCCAATCACTTCCTGCGGTGAATCGATGATCGCAATCCCGCAGTCTTTCAACTTGCTGGCGTACTCGGGCTTGAACAGCAGGTCCAGACTGTTGAGCGGTACGCCGGGCAAGCGTTGTTTCACCGCTTCGACATTCATCCCAAGGCCCAACGTGCCCCAGGTGTACGGCACGCCGTATCGATTGCCGGGATCGACCGCCGCGAGTTTTTCCAGCAAGTCCGGGTCGAGGTTGGCGTAGCCCTTCAGTCCTTCGTGGGGAATCGCCTTCAGCGCACCCGCCGCCAAACCACGGGCCAGGACGCTGGAGGACGGCACCACCACGTCATAACCGCTGCCGCCGGTGAGCAATTTGGTTTCCAGCACTTCCGACGCATCGAAGGTGTCGTAGCGCACGTGAATACCGGTTTCCTGCTCGAACTTCTGCAGGGTTTCGGGCGCCACGTAGTCGGCCCAACTGTAGAGGTTGACGACTTTTTCCTCAGCCTGGGCGGACACGGCCATGGCGAGTAACAGCGCGGGAAAACACAGCTTAAAGAGAGGAGCCATGACAAACACCTGACCAGTTGGAGTGGTTGCAGCGTGCGCCCTCGGATACATTGGTGAAATATCAAGTTTGTTAACCTGACTTTATCCAGGAGTAATGTGATGCTCGGCCAACTCCACGATCTGGACCTGCAATTGCTCCGGCTGTTTGTCAGCGTGGTCGAGTGCGGCGGCTTCAGCGCTGCCCAGGGTGAATTGGGTTTGAGTCAGTCGAGCATTAGCCAGCAAATGGCCAAGCTGGAAACCCGGCTCGGTTATCGTTTATGCAGTCGCGGCAAGGGCGGTTTTCGCATCACGCCCAAGGGCGAGCAACTGTTGATCGCCATCCGTGGCCTGTTTGAATCCATCGAAACCTTTCGTCATCAATCCAACGGCGTCGCCGGACGTTTGATTGGCGAGGTGCGTTTGGGGTTGTCCGAAGCCCTCGATCAGTCGGTGCTGCAACGGGTGGCGGACGCGATCCGGCGCTTTCGCGAGCGGGATGAATCGGTGCGCATCGAGTTGATCAGCGCCATGCCGGGGGAAATGGAACGGCTGATGCTGCAACAGCGGCTGGACCTGGCGATCGGCTATTTCTCACAGGTGCAAAGCGCTTTTGACTACCGGGAGTTGTTCAGCGAAACCCAGCATTTATATTGCGCGCCGGGGCATCCGCTGTTCAGCGATGAGGCGCCGGATGATCGGGCGTTGCAGGCGAGCGACCGGGTGGATCATCCGTATCGGTTTTTGCGCAGTGATGAGCCGTTTCAGGGCAAGTTGTGTTCGGCGCGCTCGGAACAGGTCGAAGGCACCCTGGCCTTTATTCTGTCCGGGAAACATGTGGGTTATCTGCCGAGCCACTTCGCCCGTAGCTGGGAGGACAAAGGGTTGCTGCGGGCGGTGCGTGTAGGAGAAATGAGTTTTGACGTGGGATTTCACCTGGCCCGGCACCGGGCGCAAGTGCCGGGGGATGCGCAGAAGGCATTTGAAGAGGATTTGCTGGCGGCGTTTGTTTGAGCACACCACAAATCTGCTGTGGGAGCGGGCTTGCTCGCGAAAAGGCCGTGTCAGTCGATAGAGATGTCGACTGGCACACCGCCTTCGCGAGCAAGCCCGCTCCCACAGGGATTTGTGTCAGGTTGCCTGATCGTTCCCATGCTCCGCGTGGGAATGCAGCCAGGGGCGCTCCGCGTCCCAAGAGCGGACGCAGAGCGTCCAGTGAGGTATTCCCACGCAGAGCGTGGGAACGATCATGAACAGGGGGTTCCCCCATGGATTTGTGTCAGGTTGTAAGTTTTCTGGCATCCTGCGCCTCCATTTTCTGACCTGGCCCCTGGCGCTTTCCTCGTGACCCCATCTGAACACGCAAAACCCCAGCCCCGCTCCGACCTGATCTACGGCCTCAACGACCGCCCTCACCTGACCGCCACGGTGTTCGCTGCGCTGCAACATGTGCTGGCCAGTTTCGTCGGCATCATCACCCCGACCCTGATCATGGGCGGCGCGCTGGGGCTGCAAAGCGAAATCCCGTACCTGATCAGCATGGCGTTGTTTGTTTCCGGCCTGGGCACGTTCGTTCAGGCGCGGCGCTTCGGGCCGGTGGGTTCCGGGTTGCTGTGCCTGCAGGGCACCAGTTTTTCCTTTATCAGCGTGATCCTCAGCGCCGGGTTCATGGTCAAGGCCCGGGGTGGCGGCACCGATGAGATTTTGTCGACGATCTTCGGCGTGTGCTTTTTCGCCGCGTTTATCGAAGTGGTGTTGAGCCAGTTCATCGGCAAACTGCGGATGCTGATCACGCCTGTGGTCACCGGGACGATCATCACGCTGATGGGCCTGTCGTTGATCAAAGTCGCGATGACCGACATCGCCGGCGGCTTCGGCGTGGCGGACCTCGGCGCCAGCCATCATCTGCTGTTGGCCGCGTTGGTCTTGGGCACCATCGTCGTGCTGAACCGCGTCGATGTGCCGTTCCTGCGCCTCGGCGCGATCGTGATTGGCCTGACCATCGGTTATGTCGTCGCCTGGCTGATGGGCGATGTCAATTTCGCCAGTCTGCCCGCCGTGCCGCTGGTGAGCGTGCCGGTGCCGTTCAAGTACGGCTTCAACTTCGATTGGGTGGCGTTTGTGCCGGTGGCGGTGATTTTCCTGGTGTCGCCGCTGGAAGCTGCGGGCGACCTGACGGCCAACTCGATGATTTCCAGACAACCGGTCAAAGGCCCGATCTACATTCGCCGGATCAAGTCCGGCCTACTCGCCGATGGCCTCAACTCGGCCATGGCCGCCGTGTTCAACAGCATGCCGATGGTGACCTTCGCGCAGAACAACGGCGTGATTCAGCTCACCGGCGTGGCCAGTCGTTACGTGGCGTTCTTTATTGCAGGCCTGTTGGTGCTACTGGGACTGTTCCCGATGATCGGCGCGGTGCTGCAACTGATGCCAAAACCGGTGCTCGGCGGTGCGGAGCTGGTGATGTTCGGCACCGTCGCGGTGGCGGGGATCAAGATCCTCGCCGAAGCCGGCCTGCATCGACGCAACATGCTGATCGTGTCGATTTCCCTGGGCATGGGCCTCGGGATCGCGGCGGTGCCGGAAGTGTTGCGCGAGTTGCCGCTGGCGCTGCACAACATTTTCGAATCGCCGATCACCGTCGGCGCGCTGTGCGCGATCATCCTCAACGTGTTCCTGCCCGAGGAATTCATGGAGCTGGAAGAGGATGATTTCGACCCGGAAGCCTCGATCCTGCAAGTCATGGAAAACCCGCCCGCCAGCGAATCGGCTCCAAGCCTGAACCGCTGAAAGGACCGTGCTACATTCGATGCGACTCCGTCTGGCACAAGGTTGACCGCACGTTGAACAAGAAAACCGGTATCCGGGCCGCCCAGGCCCAGCAGACCCGCACACGGATCCTCGAAGCGGCGGTGAAAGTGTTCACCCGCGACGGCTATTCCGGGGGGCGGGTCGAGAGTATTTCCCGGGAAGCCGAATCCAACGACCGCATGCTCTATTACTACTTCGGCAGTAAAGAGCAGCTGTTTATCTGCGTGCTGGAACACACTTACGAGCAGTTCAACAAAGCCGAAAGCCGCCTCAAACTGGACCTGAGCCAGCCGTTGGTGGCGTTGCAGGATTTGGTGGCGTTCGTCTGGCATTACTACGTCAAGCACCCGGAATTCGTCGCGATCCTGAGCAATGAGAATTTGCACAACGGCAAGCATGCGCAGCAGTCCAGCGAGTTGCGGCGGTTGTCTGGCGAGGCGGTCGGGGTGCTAAAGCCGATCATCGAGGCGGGTCAGGCCCAGGGCTTGTTTCGCGAGGTGCTGGACATCAAGCATGTGTATTTGATGATTGCCTCGCTTTGTTATTTCTATAACTCCAACCGGCATACCCTCAGTTCGTTCCTCGGCGAGGATTTGGCGGACAAGGGGCAGCAGCAGGATTGGTTGGGGTTTATTCAGGATTTGGTGGTGCGCGGGGTGATGAGGTTGCCCGAGCCGGATTTGCGGTGATTGGGCCGGCCCCTTCGCGAGCAAGCCCGCTCCCACAGGGGAATGCATTCCAAGTGTGGGAGCGGGCTTGCTCGCGAAGCTCTTAATGACTCCCCGGATTAGCCCTGAGATACGCGACCTTCTGTTCCAACCCTTCCCACCCCGGCGCATTCCCCGCAAACCGGCTCCTCAAATACGCCGCCAATTCCGCCACTTGAGTATTCGACAAACTGTCCTTGAACGCCGGCATATAACCCAGATCCTTGGTCGCCGGGGTATCGATACCCTGCAAGATCACCTTGATCAGATTGTCCGGCAGATCACTGTGCACATTGGTGTTGGTCGCCAGCGACGGGCTCACGCCAAACAGCTTTGGTCCCAGGCCATCGGCATGACAGGCCTTGCACGAACCTTCGAACACTCGCTGGCCATTGCTCAACGACAAACCGGGCGCCGGTCGCGTGGCTTTCTCCACCACTTGCGCTTCCGCCCGCGCACCATTGAGTGACGCCAGGTACACCGCCATCGCGCGGATATCCGCCGTAGGCAGTTTCGCCAACTCGCTGACCACCGGCCCCATCGGCCCGGTTGCCACGCCATGTTCGGCGGAATAACCGGTGCTCAGGTACCCGAACAACTGATCCTCGGTCCAGGGCGTCGGCGACTTGGACAACCCGTTCAGCGCTGGCGCCTCCCAGCCATCAACCATCCCGCCCGCGAGGAACGACGCACCACCCTTCTCCGCTCCCATCACATTGCGCGGCGAATGGCACGCCGCACAGTGGCCCAAACCGTTGACCAGATACGCGCCGCGATTCCACTGCTCACTGCGCTCCGGTTGCACGCTGATTTCGCCCTTGCGCAGAAACAACGCATTCCACCCCGCCATCAATGGCCGCAGGTTGAACGGGAAGCGCATGTCGTTGACTTTCGCCGCTTGGCTGACCGGCGCTTGCGACATCAGGTAGGCGTACAACGCCTGCATGTCCGCATCGTTGATGTTGCGAAACGCCGTGTAAGGAAATGCCGGATACAGGTTGCGCCCGTCGCGACCGATGCCGTCGCGCATCGCCCGTTCGAACGCCGGATAGGACCAACTGCCAATCCCGGTTTTCACGTCCGGGGTGATGTTGCTGCTGTACAGCGTGCCGAACGGCGTCTGCATCGCCAGGCCACCGGCATTGGTCGCGCCACCGGGCGCGGTGTGGCACACCGCGCAATCGCCGACCGCCGCCAGCAAGCGCCCGCGTTCCAGGGTCGCGGCTGACCAGGTGCCGGCACTCGGCGGGGCAATCGGCGCGATTTCACCGTGGAATGGCCACGCCGTCGCGGCCATGCCGAGCACCGCGCCGAATGCGGCAAACAGTGAACCAAACAGCCATTTCGAACGCTTGCTCGGGGACTTCGGCGGTTCATCGCAGGTGCCGGCATTCAGCGCGGCCAGGACCCGTTCCGGGGTGATCGGCAGTTCGCGGAAACGAATCCCGGTGGCGTCGTAGATCGCATTGGCAATCGCCGCCGCGCTGGGCACCGAAGCCGATTCACCAGCGCCCATCGGCGGTTGGTCCTGGCGCGGCATCATCAGCACGTCGATCTGCGGCACTTCCGGAAAGGTCAGGATCGGGTAACCGCCCCACTCCTTGCTCGCCACCGTGGATTCTTCGAACGTCACGCGCTCCTTGAGCACGCGGCTGGTGGATTGGATAACGTTGCCGTGAATCTGATGCTGCACGCCCGCCGGGTTGATCATCATCCCCGAGTCATGGCCGATCACCACCCGCGTGACCGACACATCGCCGGTCGTGCGGTCAATCGCCACGTCCGCCACCCACGCCGCCCACGCCGCACCGAAACCGGGGAATTTGCTGTGGATGTAGCGCGCGTAGGCAAAGCCGCGACCGCGCAACAGTTGATCGTCGTTCGGGGTTTGCATCGGCTTGGTGCGTGGGGTCCAGGCTGCGCGTTCGGCGGTGGATTTCACCAGGTCGATGGCGCGCTCGTCGTGCAGATAGCGCAAACGGTATTCCACCGGATCGACGCCCGCCGCAAAGGCCAGCTCATCGATGTACGACTCGTGGGCAAAAGTGTTCGGTAGCGCTGACACCCCGCGCATCCACGAGGCGCGGACAATCGGCGCCATGTCGTTGATGGTCACGCGCATATGTTCAAAGTCATACGGCGGGATCGAGGTGCGGTCGCCCATTTCGAACATCGTCGCCACCGGCTCGACCCGCCTGGTCAGCAGCAAGGCCAGGGTCGGCGCGCCGTTGGACGGGTAACTGGTCTGGAAGTCATACGCGGCGACGCTGCCATCGGCGTTCAAGCCGCCATCGACGTCCATCAGTTGCGCGGTGCCCTTGGGTTCCCACAGATGTTCCTGTTCGCGAGTCAGTTGCACCCGCACCGGTTTGCCCACGGCGCGGGACAACAGCAACGCATCGGCGCACACGTCGTCCGCACAGTTGCGCCCGTAACAGCCGGACGCTTCCATACGAATGATCTCGATGGCTTCTTCTTCGCACTCCAGCAGCCAGGCGAGATCGGCGCGCAGCAAATGCGGATTCTGGCTGCCGGACCACACGCGAGAGCCCGACGGTTGATAGTCCGCTACTCCGCAGGACGGGCCAATCGAACCGTGCATCTGATACGGCCACATATAAGTGCGTGGCATGCGCTGACTGGCGTTGGCCAGGGCTTCGTCGACACTGCCCTGATCGAGCACCACCCGTTGCACGCGGGGGTTGTCGCGGATGGCCTGCTCGACATTGTTCAGATCCGGCAGCCCTTGGTTCCAGGCTTTCCAGGTGATTTTCAACGCCTGGGCAGCCTTGATCGCCTGTTCTTCGCGCAGCGCGACGACGCCGACGAAATCGCGGATCACCACCACGGCGACGATCCCGGCGATATGCGCAATGGAGGACTCATCGACTTCCAGCAGGCTGTTGCCGACAAAGTCGCCGCAATCCAGCCCTGCATACGGCGGACGAATCACCCGGCCGTGGAGCATGTCCGGCACGCGCATGTCGTGGACGTAGGTCAGTTCGCCGGTGGCTTTGGCCGGGATGTCCACCCGTGCGGCGCCCTTGCCCACCAGTCGATAGTCGGCGGCGGGTTTCAGTGGTGCGGTGCCGGAGATGCGCAGTTCAACGTGTTCACCGTTGACCAGCTCGGCATAAGTCGCGGTTCGACCGTCGGGCGTGAGAATCACGCCCGCTTCGATTTTCAGAAGTTCGGGTTGCACAGCCCACCGCTCAGCCGCCGTTTCCAGCAGATAGCGCCGCGCTTCGGCAGCTGCATTGCGCAGCGGAATCGCGGAAATCTGCAGCGTCGCACTGGCAATCGTCGCGCCCTGATTCGGCGCGCGCTCGGTGTCGCCGAGCACCATGCACACTTGCTCCAATTGAAGGTCGAGTTCTTCGGCCACGATCTGCGCCAATGAGGTGCGGATGCCGGTGCCGAGGTCAACGTGACCGTTGAACGCGTACACGCGCCCGTCGTCGCTGATGGCAATGAACAGCCCCAATTCCTTGGGCTTGATCAGCGGCGTACCGCCCTTCGCCACCGGGCCGGATGGCGGCAGGATGTCGTCGACGATCAGCAGCACGCCGGTCTTGGCCAGCAGTTGGTCGCGGGTCGGGATGGAGGGCGGGATGGAGTCAGTCATGGTCATTGATCCACCTTCAAGGCATTTGGCGGGCGGCACGCAGCACCGCGCGGAGGATTTCGATGTGGGTGCCGCAACGGCAGAGGTTGGCCGAGAGCTCGCTGCGGATCTGGGTTTCGCTGGGGTGCGGGATGCGGTCGAGCAAGGCCTTGGTCGTCATGATCATGCCGTTCAGGCAATAGCCGCATTGCGCCGCTTGCTCGTCGATAAACGCTTGTTGCACCGGGTGCGGATCGGCGCGGGTGCCGAGGCCTTCGAGGGTGACGATTTGCCGATCCACCGCGCCGGCCAGCGGAAATACGCAAGAGCGCGCCGCCACCCCGTCGATGATCACCGTGCACGCGCCGCACTCGCCCAGGCCGCAGCCATACTTGGGGCCGTTGAGGTGCAGGTCATTGCGCAAGATCAGCAATAACGGCGTGTCCGCCATGGCGGTGACGGTGGTGGTGAGGCCGTTGACCTCAAGCGCTACGGTGATTTCCTGGCTGCTCATTCGCTTCGCCTGCTTCGTTTGATGAAGTGGCTACTACACCAAAAGGTCGAAAAAAACGTCGCGGGCCGGATTGCATTGTGGCGTCGCGACACACTCGACTGGTGAAGTGGCTACTACATGAAACAGGAGCAAAAACGATGCCAGACACAGAAAACCTGTGGGAGCAAAACCCTGTGGGAGCGAGCCTGCTCGCTCCCACATCAGTCCTGCGGATCGTCAATCATTTTGCGCAGCAGGAACAGCACCGCAACCCGCTCTGCCGGGTTGAGGTTGCTCAGGGTCAGTTCGGTGATTTTCCCGGCGTAGGGCACGGTTTGCTGCACCAGACGATCGCCCGCTTCGGACAGGCCGACGATGACTTTGCGCCGGTCTTGCGGGTCGGGCTCAAGGGTGATCAGTTCCCGGGCCTTGAGGCGTTCGACGATGCCGCGAATGGTCGCCTGGTCCACGGCGGTGGCCTTGACCAGTTCCGTCAGGGAGCTGGGACCGTGATCGCGCACGGCGCACAGGGTCACGAATTGCACCGCCGTGAGCTGCGAATCACCGACATTCTGCTGAAAAATCGCCATGTGCCGCTGATAGGCCTTGCGCAGCAAATGCCCGACTTGTTCGGAGAAAACGTAGGAAGCATCAGGAGTTTCAGGCACGGCGGACTCGAAAGACGATGAGTGGTGGGGAGGCATGATGGACAGGTTGGTGGGCGGACTCAAGGGTGAAGTCAGTCTTAACAGACTGCACAAACCCTTTATGAGACTGCACAAACCCCTTGTGGGAGCGGGCTTGCTCGCGAAAGCAGTGTGTCAGTCGATAAAAATGTTGACTGACACACCGCCTTCGCGAACAAGCCCGCTCCCACATTGGATCTCCTGTGGCTGTGAGGAACTCAGCGAACTCGCGAAGCCTCCGGCGCCACCACATCCCCGCCAATCACCACCGCCTGGTCATCCAGGTATACATCGCAATTGCGCAACGGAATGTCCAAATGGCACGGGGTTTTGCGCTTGCCGCCGACTTCGGTGTTCGGCCCGGTGGAGAACAGGAAGTTGCCGTAGAACGCCCGGGCGTCCATGCACATGCCGTCGTTCTTGTCGTGCAGGCCCATGGCGGTCCACTGGGCTTTTGGCTGCAGGCCCCAGCCGATATGGGAGATGCCGTACACCTCCGGGTCGTTGAAATACTTCATGTAGTCGCGCAGGTATTCGGCCTCGAAACCACCGTGGATCGAGGTGATAAAGCCCTTCTCGATCTCCAGGGTGATCTTCTCCCGGGTGTAGGTCTTGAACGGCAGCACGATGTCGCCGATGTCCAGTACCAGTACGCCTTCGGCGGTTTCTTCGTTGGGCCAGGAGAACAGGAAACCGCTGGGCCAGTGATCCCAGCGCCCCGGTTCATCGGCGAAACCGTACTCGGTGACCGCCGGATATTGCCCCAGCGCCGCACGGAAGTCGCTGCCGGCGCGGGACGTGACGTGGATCGAACGCGCCTGTGTCAGCAGCTTCTCCGCCGCCATCACTCGCACCTTGTCGGCTTCGGTCGGCAGCATCCGCGCCAGCACTTCCGGGGGCTCCACGGCCAATAGAATCCGCGTGCCGGTCTTGAGGATCTGTTCCTGTTCCGGCGAATGCAGCAGCATCATCGTGTCGACGATCAGGTCCGCCGCTTCCAGGGCCCGTTGCGCCGCGATATTGCCGGTCAGCGCGGTGTCGCCGCAGTAGGCGGTCATGTCGTTGCCCATGGCCGTCGGGTGGTTGAACGACGGCAATTCCACCGCGTAGACCTTGGCCCCCAGGCGCTGCGCGGCGTCCATCGCGGCGCGCACGGTGCGTGGGTCGGAATAGTGGCTCTTGAGCACGGCGACGCTCTGGGTCGGGTCGACCTTCGACAGCTTCAACACGTGTTCGAACATCTGGGTCAGTTCGCAATCGCTTACCGGCATTTTCCTGTCTCCTCAATCGTCTGCTGCGCACCAAGTCGAGGCGCCCTGCCTCACCCTAGTGCATTTTTATAGCGTGTACGCCATTTGTTATCGATAAGACATCAAATGAGAGCGGACTGCAAGCGCTGGACCATAACGTTACCAACTCACACAAACCCAACAAACAAAGGTTACATTCGGTGTCATTCGCCAAATACTGCTGAAAATTAATTTTTACCGGCGGCTCTTTCTTTTTGAAAAATACAGCGTATACACTTTAAAAACCTTGCGGCGACCCAGCCAGCGACCATTCGAAGAAGAGGAACAAGCCCCATGGCCAATACGCAAAAAATCGCCATCGTCGGTGCAGGTCTTGGCGGTGCAGCCGCCGCGACGTTGTTGCAACAAGCCGGGTTCCAGGTGGACATCTACGAACAGGCCCCAGAGTTCTCCCGCCTCGGCGCCGGGATCCACATGGGCCCGAACATCATGAAAATCTTCCGGCGCATGGGCATCGAGCAGCAGCTCGACCTGATGGGCTCGCACCCGGATCACTGGTTCAGCCGTGATGGCTTGAGCGGCGACTACCTGTCGCGCATCCCGCTGGGAGATTTCGCACGCAAGGAATACGGCGCGTCCTACGTCACCGTGCACCGCGGCGACCTGCACGCCTTGCAGATGTCGACGATCAAACCGGGCACCGTGCACTTCAACAAACGCCTGGAAACCCTCGAAGAAACCGACAGCCAGGTGCGCCTGACTTTCAGCGACGGCGAAGTCACCTACGCCGACATCGTCATCGGTGCCGACGGGATCAATTCGAAGATTCGTGAAGAGCTGCTCGGCGCGGAAAAACCGCTGTACAGCGGCTGGGTCGCGCACCGCGCATTGATCCGTGGCGATCAACTGGCCAAGTACGATTTGAAGTTCGAGGACTGCATCAAGTGGTGGACCGAGGACCGGCACATGATGGTCTACTACACCACCGGCAAGCGCGACGAGTACTACTACGTCACCGGCGTGCCGCACCCGGAGTGGGATTTCCAGGGTGCGTTCGTCGATAGCAGCCGCGAAGAAATGTTCGAAGCGTTCCAGGGTTATCACCCGACCGTCCAGGCGCTGATCGAATCCACCGAAAGCGTGACCAAATGGCCGCTGCGCAACCGCAACCCGTTGCCGCTGTGGAGCCGGGGCCGCCTGGTGTTGCTCGGCGACGCCTGCCACCCGATGAAACCGCACATGGCCCAAGGCGCCGGCATGGCCATCGAAGACGCGGCGATGCTGACTCGCTGCTTGCAGGAAACCGGCCTGGGCGACTACCGCACCGCATTCGAACTGTATGAAGCCAACCGCAAGGAACGCGCCTCCCGCGTGCAGTCCGTGTCCAACGCCAACACCTGGCTGCGCACCCAGGAAGATCCAGCCTGGGTCTACGGTTATGACCTGTACGCCCAACCGCTGAAATCGGGGGTGGCCGCGTGAGTACTTTCGTCCATGGCGGCAACGTCCAGGCCAACGGCATCCGCCAGCACTACTTGCGCTACGGCGGCAAAGGCCCGGCACTGGTGCTGATTCCCGGCATTACCAGCCCGGCGATCACCTGGGGCTTTGTTGCGGAACGCCTCGGCGAGCATTTCGACACCTATGTGCTCGACGTGCGCGGTCGCGGCCTCTCCTCCACCGGCCCGGACCTGGATTACAGCGCCGACACCTGCGCCGACGATATCGGCGCGTTTGCCCAAGCGATGCAGCTCGACCGTTATCACTTGGTCGGCCACTCCATGGGCGCTCGGTTTGCGGTGCGCAGCGCCGTCAAGCATCCCGTCGGCGTGAACCGTCTGGTGTTGATCGACCCGCCCGTGTCCGGCCCCGGTCGCCGTGAGTACCCGAGCAAATTGCCGTGGTACGTCGATTCGATCCGCCAGTCGTTGATCGGGATGGATGCCGAAGCGATGCGCGCCTTCTGCGCCACCTGGACCGACGAACAATTGCAGCTGCGCGCCGAATGGCTGCACACCTGCTACGAACCGGCGATCGTGCGCGCCTTCAACGATTTCCATGACGTGGATTTCCATCAGGACCTACCAAAACTTCAACAACCCGCGCTGCTGATGATCGCCGGCCGTGGTGGTGTGATTCAGCCCGAGGACGAAGCGGAAATCCTCGACCTGCAACCGAACATTCGCAGCGTCCACGTCGCAAACGCCGGGCACATGATTCCGTGGGATGACCTCGACGGTTTCTTCGCGGCATTCGGTGATTTCCTCGGCCCACGCCTCATTTAAACGAATTCGGAGACATTTATGCTCAAGCCTTACCGCATCGGCCAGATTGTGCCGAGCTCCAACACCACCATGGAAACCGAGATCCCGGCGATGCTCACCGCGCGCCAGTTGATCCGCCCGGAACGCTTCACCTTTCACTCCAGCCGCATGCGCATGAAGCAGGTGCGCAAGGAAGAACTCGCGGCGATGGACGGTGAGTCCGATCGTTGTGCCGTGGAACTGTCCGACGCCAAGGTCGATGTGCTGGGTTATGCGTGCCTGGTGGCGATCATGGCCATGGGGCTCGGTTATCATCGCCAGTCCGAACAGCGGCTGCGCAAGGCGACCGCCGACAACGATGCGAACGCGCCAGTGATCACCAGTGCCGGTGCCTTGATCGAGGGTCTGAAAGTGATGGGCGCCAAACGCATCGCTATCGTCGCGCCGTACATGAAGCCGCTGACCGAACTGGTGGTGGATTACATCCGCGAAGAAGGCTTTGAAGTGGTGGATTGGCGGGCGCTGGAGATTCCTGACAACCTCGCCGTGGCCCGGCACGACCCGGCGAACCTGCCCGGCATCGTGGCTGGCATGAATCTGGAAGGGGTGGATGTGATTGTGTTGTCGGCCTGCGTGCAGATGCAGTCGCTGCCGGTGGTGGCGCAAGTCGAAGCGCAAACCGGCAAACCAGTGCTAACCGCCGCCATCGCCACCACCTACGCCATGCTCAAGGCCCTGGACCTGGAACCGATCGTTCCCGGCGCCGGCGCCCTGCTCTCCGGCGCTTATTAAGAGGTGCGCGACATGAGCGAACAAACCGCCAACGATAACTACCAAGGCGTGTGGGGCCAGCGCATCGGGTTCGGCCAGAAAGCCGCGTTGCTGATGATCGATTTCATGCGTGGCTACACCACCGAAGGCGCGCCGTTGTTTGCGCCGGGCGTGGTCAGTGCCGTGGCTGAAAGCGTCGAGTTGCTGGCCAGCGCACGGCGCGTTGGCATCCCGGTGGTGCACACCAATATCCGCTACCATCCCGGCCATTTCGCCGATGGCGGGATCTGGGTGAAAAAAGCCCCGGTGATGAAGGACATGGTCGAGGGCAATCCCTTGGCGGCGTTTTGCGAAGAGGTACTGCCTCAGAAAAATGAAGTGGTGATCAGCAAGCAGTACGCCAGTGCGTTTTTCGGCAGCAGCCTGGCCTCGATGCTGCACGCCCAAGGCATCGACACCGTGGTGCTGGCCGGTTGCTCGACCAGCGGCTGCATCCGGGCGACGGCAGTGGACGCGGTGCAACACGGTTTCCGCACCATCGTCGTGCGCGAGTGCGTCGGCGACCGGCATCCGGCGCCCCACGAAGCCAACCTGTTCGACATCGACAGCAAGTACGGCGATGTCATCAGCAAACAGGAGGCCATCGCCCACTTCGAAAAAATGTGATGCGTGCCACAAGAACCGCGCCATTTAGAGCGTTGGTCTTGTCGGGTTTGAAGGGACGATAGCCACTCAGTAAAGACTTCGAGTCGAACACTGTCCTGTGGCGAGCGAGCTTGCTCGCGCTGGGCTGCGAAGCGGCCCCAAAATGGGGGGGGACACACCTATTTTGCGAGTGCTGCGCACTCGAGCGGGAGCAAGCTCCCTCGCCACAACAGCAGTGCATGACTGAAGATCGTCTTCAACTGCCTGGCGCCGGTCTGACAAACCCAAACGAAAAAACTGAGCCCAACTCGCCCACGAGCGAGCGCCCAGTCTTCTGACACTGCCTTTGGACGTCGCTTTTGCAGCGCGCCAGAGCGCTGGAAAAAGCGGCTGTATAAAAACCATAAGTCACCGCCAGGAGACATCCGATGCCCATTGCGAACGCAGCACCCGCGACCACGGTCGCCGACCCGATTCAAGCGCTGTACCACAAGATCACCTGGAAGCTGATTCCGTTCCTGTGCTTCTGCTACCTGGCCGCGTACCTCGACCGGATCAACATCGGCTTCGCCAAACTGCAGATGCTCGATCAACTGCACTTCAGCGAAACCGCATTCGGCCTCGGCGCCGGGCTGTTCTTTGTCGGCTACATCCTGTTCGAAGTCCCTAGCAACCTGGTGCTGGAAAAGGTCGGCGCGAAAATCTGGATCGCCCGGATCATGATCACCTGGGGCCTGCTCTCGGCCTGCACCATGCTGGTCACCTCCACCACCCAGTTCTACGTCCTGCGTTTCTTGCTTGGCGCCGCCGAAGCGGGTTTCCTGCCGGGCGTTCTGTATTACCTGACCACCTGGTTCCCGACCTATCGCCGTGGTCGCATCATCGCGCTGTTCATGATCGGTTTGCCGCTGTCCAGCGTGATTGGCGGGCCACTGTCTGGCTGGGTGATGAGCCATTTCGACAGCCTCGGCGGTTTGCGTGGCTGGCAGTGGCTGTTCCTGATCGAAGCAGTGCCGAGCGTGTTGCTTGGCGTGTTGACCTTCTGGGCACTGCCGAACAGCTACCAGCAAGCCAAGTGGCTCAACAATGACGAGAAAGCCCTGCTGGAACAGGAACTGCGCGCCGACGAAGCGAGTGCCGGCGACAGCAAACACAGCTTCCGCGACGGGTTCTTCAACCTCAAAGTGTGGATGCTCGGCGGCATCGATTTCTCGATCCTGCTCAGCGCCTACGCCATGGGCTTCTGGATGCCGACCTTTATCCGCAACGCCGGGATCGTCGACACCTTCCACATCGGCATTCTCACCGCATTGCCGAGCGTCGCCGCGTTGCTGGGCATGCTGCTGATCGGCGCCAGTTCGGACAAACACCGCGAACGCCGCTGGCACATCATCGTGCCGTTCCTGGTCGGCGCGGCGGCCATGGCCACTGCGCCGTTCTTCGTGCACAACGTGGTGGCGACCGTGGCGCTGTTCGCCATCGCTTCGGCGGCGATCATCGGCGCAGTCCCGGTGTTCTTCAGCCTGCCGGCGACCTTCCTTAAAGGCACGGCAGCGGCTACCGGGTTTGCTTTGGCCTGCTCGCTGGCGAACATTGCCGGGCTGGTCAGCAACTCGTTGATGGGCGTGGCGATTGATGTCACGGGCAGCAGCGCCGGGGCGTTGTGGTTCTTTGCCGGGTGCCTGATCCTCAGCAGTTTCCTGGTGATCGCCCTGCCGGCCAAACTGGTTAACCGCTGACACCACACGATCCCCATGTGGGAGCGGGCTTGCTCGCGAAGGCGTCGTGTCAGTCAGTATTTCTGTCAACTGACACACCACATTCGCGAGCAAGCCCGCTCCCACAGGGGATTGGTGTCTATCTTTCGGTAGTCGACATTCCATTTACTCAGGTGAGTATCCATGCAAGGTTTGATCAAACGCTGTGCCCTGCTTGTCGCCGCCGGCCTGTGCGCCGGTTCTTTGCAAGCCGCGGAAAAGGTCATCTTCGATACCGATTTCAACGTGCTCAACGATGACGGCCAGGCCTTCATCATGCTCGCTCAGTTGCACGCGCAGAAGCGCATTGATTTGCTCGGCATGACTCTGGTCAGCGGCAACGCCTGGGTCGATCAGGAGCAGGTCGATGCGCTCAAGGCTGTGGAACGCATGGGCGTGGAAAAGGACATCGGGGTGTATTCCGGCGCGGCGTATCCGCTGTTGCATGACTTCGCCACCTATCCGCAGGAACAAGCGCTGTTCGGCGCAGGTTGGCCGGGGGCGTTCAAGGCGCCGCGCCCGACCTCCTCCGCGCAACTGGTCGCCCCGCCGGATGGCCTCGCCACCCACACCAAGCTGCGCAAGGAAACCGCCGCGCAGTTCATCGTCGACAGCGTGCGCGCCAATCCCCATGAAGTGACACTGCTGGCAGTCGGGCCGCTGACCAACATTGCGCTGGCGATCCGTTCCGCGCCGGACATCGTGCCGCTGATCAAACGCATTGTGTACATGGGCGGCGCCCTGGAGATTCCGGGTAATACCACCCCGGCCGCCGAGTTCAACTGGTGGTTCGACCCCGAGGCGGCGAAGATCGTCCTGCGCTCGCCCATCGAACATGTGATCTTCCCCAACGATGTCTGCGAGAAAGTCACCTTCGATGCCGTGGTGTACAAGCGGGTGATCGCGAAACCGGGCCCCATTGCTGATCTGTACAAGCACGAATTCGGCCCGTTGTTCGACAAGGATCCGGCGTATCACAGCTTCACCTGGGACAGCCTGCCCGCGTTGTTTCTGGTGCAGCCGGACATCGTCACCGAATCCCGGGATTTGTGGGTGGATGTGGACGCACAGTTCGGCGCCGATTACGGCCGGGCCCTGGGCTACAAGAAAAGCCCGCCGGTGGGCACGCAAAAAGCCAACGTGGTGTTCGCCATCGACCAGCAGAAATTCTGGGACGGCTACGTCAACCTCGTGACCTTGCCGACCCCGATCAAGGGCCGCTGAAACCTTCGGCAATCATGAACAAGTGACAGCCTCGGGCGAACCCCTCACAGTGAGCGTGGTCGCACAGGTGAACCGCCGGCGTTTGCATGATGGCGGTTCAGTCCCTTTTTCTGTCGAGAGCCCTTCATGCGCAGACTTCTTGCCCTGTCCCTTTCCCTGCTGTTGCTCTCCCTGAGCGCCTGCGCGCTGTTCCCGAATCGCGATCCGCTGAACATCAACGTGGTCGGCATCGAACCGCTGCAAAGCCAGGACCTGGAAGTGCGCTTCGCGGTGAAGATCCGCGTGCAAAACCCGAATGAAACCGCGATCGACTACAACGGCGTGGCGCTGGACCTGGAAGTCAACGGCCAGCCACTGGCGTCCGGTGTCAGCGATCAATCGGGGACGATCCAGCGGTTTTCCGAAACCGTGTTGACCGTGCCGGTGAGCGTCTCGGCGTTCTCGGTCCTGCGCCAGACCCTCGGCCTGAGCCAGACCCAGAGCCTCGACAACCTGCCCTACGTGCTGCGGGGCAAACTGGCAGGCGGGTTGTTTGGCACGATGCGGTTTGTGGATACCGGGAAGCTCCGGTTGCCGGGGCCGAACGCGGCGACCTGGTAGTGCCAACCCAATCAAAAATGTGGGAGCGGGCTTGCTCGCGAAAGCGGGGTGTCATTCGATGTAAATGTCGACTGACACACCGATTTCGCGAGCAAGCCCGCTCCCACAGGGGTGGGGGGTTATGCGGTGAAGCGCACACCCGGTTTGGCCCGCTCATCCACACTCAGCTCAAACACATCCGGCCGCGCATAGTGCCCGACCACGTCGAAGTCGTAGCGCGCACGAATCAACTCGTCGGTATCGATTTCCGCTGTCAGTAAACCCGCCCCACCCCGCAACGGCCCGGCCAACACATCCCCCATCGGCCCGACAATCACACTCCCGCCAGCAATCAACGGCCGATCCGCCGGCCAGTTGGCGATCTCTAATCCCAAGGCTTGCGGCGATTCCTGCACCTGGCACGCGCTGACCACAAAGCACCGTCCTTCATGGGCGATGTGGCGCATGCTGACTTGCCACATCTCGCGCTCATCCACGGTCGGCGCGCACCAGACTTCCACGCCTTTGGCGTACATCGCGGTGCGCAGCAGTGGCATCATGTTTTCCCAACACACCACCGCCGCGAGGCGCCCGACCTGGCTGTCGATCACTGGCAACGTCGAACCATCGCCCTTACCCCAGATCAGTCGCTCGGTGCCGGTGGGCATCAGTTTGCGGTGCTTGGCGACCAGCCCGGCCTGCGGATCGAAGTACAACGCGGTGCAATGCAATGTGCTGCCCGCGCGCTCGATCACGCCAATCACCAGGTTGGCCCCGGTGCGCGCCGACAACCCGGCCAACGCTTCGGTTTCAACGCCCGGAACGTCGATCGCATTGGCGAAGTACCGTGCAAACGCTTCGCGCCCCTCGGGCAAGCGGTAACCCAGTTGCGTGCCAAATGCCTCGCCCTTGGGATAGCCGCCGAGCAACGCTTCCGGCATCACCACCAGCCCGGCGCCGGACTCGATGATCGCGTTTTCCCAGGAAAGAATCTGTTCCAGTGTTTCGCCCTTGCCACCGGGCAAGGCGCCGATTTGCAGGGCGGCAACGATTGACTTGGACATCTCTGTAACTCCGACGGCAATGAGGTGTTGCTGATTTTCCGCCCGCGCCGGATCATGAATAAAGCCCCATTCGCTGCTGAATGATATGAACACCATGAATATTGCTACCGTCGACCTCAACCTGCTCAAAGTCTTCGAAGCCCTGCACGAAGAATCCAGCGCCAGCCGCGCCGCCCTGCGCCTGGGCGTCACGCAATCGGCGGTCAGCGCGGCGTTGCGGCGGTTGCGGGAGTTGTATGGCGATCAGTTGTTTGTACGTACCGGCCGGGGCTTGGCCCCAACCCTAAGGGCCAATCAGTTGAAACCGGTGGTCAGCGATGCGCTGAACAAATGCCGGCAAAGTCTGGCGATGATCGATCCGGCGGCTCAGCACTACGAGGGACGTTCGGTGACCGTGGGCCTCTCGGATGATTTCGAGATTGCCTACGGGCGGCGGCTGATGGAGGAAATCGCCCGCCGCGCACCGAAGCTGCGACTGATTTTCCGCCAGACCCACAGCCAGATCGTCGCCCACGCGTTGCTGGATCGCAGCATCGACCTGGCAATCACCGCCGGCGGCTTTGCCGAGCGTTTGCTCAGCCGTCAGGTGTTGGGTGAAGGGGGTTATTTGTGTTTGGCGGATTCGCTCAGTCTGGCTGAGGGACAGCAAGACATCAGCCTGGAAGAGTTCGTCGCGCGGGAACACATTCTGGTGTCGTCTGGCGGTTTTATCGGGATCACCGATGAAGGGCTGGCGGCGCTGGGCTTGAGTCGGCGGGTCTGCGCCTCGACCACGCATTTTGCGGCGTTACCGCACCTGCTCAAGGGCAGCCGCGCGGTGGCGACCATTCCGGCCCACGCCGCGCAAAGCATCGCGGCGCTGACGGGTCTGGCGCTGCTGCCCTGCCCGCTGGCATTGCCGCGTTACCCGATCGAACTGGGCTGGCGCACCAGCACCCAGCTCGATCCGGTGGTGCTGAAAGTGCGCGAGGCGATTGTCGCGATATTTGCGTAATCCGCGTTACTTGGCGGCCATCAAGCGATTCACTTCACTGCGCACCATGTTGGCGTATTCGGGCGGTGACAGAAGGTCGAGCTCGGAGCGGACCCATTCGGCCCATTTGCCTTTGCGCTTGGCCCGTTCACCGAACAACCGCGCGGCTTCGCCCTTGGACTTGCCCAGGTTGCTTTGCCAGAGGTCGAACAGACGGGATTTTTCGTCTTCAAGCGCAGCGCGCTCGGCAAGGGGTTTGTCGGCCAGATTGAAGCTCATGGGAAATACCTGCGGCGTAAATAGGCGACATCTTACACTGTAGGAGGATTCCTCCGACCCTGGATTTTTCGCCGGGGTTGAGTCTGCGCGCAAATTTACTGCAACTTTTTCAATCGCCGCAGACTCCATTGTTCACTGCCCACTTACCCGCAAGGAGTTACTCAATGGCCCGCAAAACAGCCGTACAGACCGCAGCCGACCAAATCAAGGACCAGGCATTCAGTGAACTTCAGTCGCTGATCGAAGAATCGGACAAACTGCTCAAAAGCAGCGCGTCGCTGGTGGGTGAAGAAGCCGATACGTTGCGTGGGCAAGTCGCACAGAAGCTGCAACAGGCGCTTGAATCCGTGACCAGTGTGCGCGAGCGCACCAAGCCTGCGGTCGACGCCACTGAAACTTACATCGGTGGCCACCCGTGGCAGACCGTAGCGATCTCCGCCGGTTTCGGCCTGGTGGTTGGCTTGCTGCTCGGTCGTCGCTAAAACACACTTCCCCTGTGGGAGCGGGCTTGCTCGCGAAGGCGTCGGGTCAGTCGATGCAAATGTTGACTGACACACCGCTTTCGCGAGCAAGCCCGCTCCCACATGGGGTTGAGGCGACTTTTAGAGACCCGCCAATTCCCGCAAATTCGCCAACACTTCCGGTTCCAACCGAATCCCCTCCGCCGCCGATTTAGCGCGCTGGTGATGCCGCCGATCCCCCGGCAACCGCTTCAACCCCACCCCGTGCATCTGCCGCACCAGCTCTTGGCTGCGCTCGGCGAAGCTTTGCCCGGCGGCCTTGCTCGGGTCGATCACGATCAGCAGTTGCCCGGTCCACGGCGTCTTCGCGCCTGGATGGTTCGACCAATCGAACTCGAAGGAGAAATTGCCGCCGGTCAACGCCGCTGCCAGCAACTCCACCATCATCGACAACGCCGAACCCTTGTGCCCGCCGAACGGCAGCAACGCGCCACCTTCCAGAATCGCTTTCGGGTCCTGGGTCGGCTGGCCGAGGCTGTCTACACCCATGCCCGGCGGCAGGCGTTCGCCCTTGCGCGCGGCAATCTGCACGTCGCCATGGGCGATGGCGCTGGTGGCCAGGTCGAAGACAATCGGATCACCGTCGGCCCGTGGCGCGGCGAAGGCGATCGGGTTGGTGCCGAACAGCGGACGATCGGCGCCATGGGGCACCACGCAGGTCATGCTGTTGACCACGCTCAGGGCCACCAGGCCTTCATAGGCGAAAGGTTCGACATCCGGCCAGAGCGCGGCGAAGTGATGGGAGTTGCGGATCGCCAGCACGGCAATCCCGGCGCTGCGGGCCTTTTCCACCAGCAAGGTGCGGGCGGCGGCCAGCGCCGGTTGGGCAAAACCGTTGGCGGCATCGACCCGGACAAACCCCGAGGCGACGTCCTCGACCACCGGCACGGCCTGACCATTGACCCAGCCGCTTTTCAGCGTCGACACATAACCGGGAATGCGGAACACGCCGTGGCTGTGGGCACCGTCGCGTTCGGCGCCGGCGCAGTTGAGGGCCAGGGTCCTGGCGACGTCGGCCGAGGTGCCATGGCGCAGGAAGACTTGTTCGAGCAACACAACGAGTGAATCGAAATCGAGAGGTTCGGTGTTCGAACTGACGGGTGTTGCGGTCATCTGAGGCTCCAGTTTTATTATTGAGTTCGGGCTACAGGCTGAAACGGGGTTGTGCGCCAACCCGCTCATATATCGGCGATTAAGCGCTGTTCTGGAGGTGTCCTGTCAAGCCTCGACAACAGGATCGACTCAAGCAATATGTACCGCACCAAGGCTTCGCGCCCGCCTTACTGTTTTTCCTCAACTTAACCGAGGAAAAACCATGACAGCACCCCCGCTCCCCTATTTTTTTGACGAGGCCGAAACGGCAGCCATTGCCCGGCAACCCGGCGATCGCGAAAAAGCCCTGAACTTCAGCATCGACGACCTCAAGTGGCTGAAAGCGATTTACCTGGCCACCGACACGGCTCGCGTCGCCCATAAGCCAGGCATGCAGGTCCATCGCCTGTTGCTGACCCCGGACAACGGAACGGCGATCCCTCTGGCCGGGGCTTTTTCCATGAGCCGGCCCAACCATGGCGAGGCCATGCTCTACACCCCGTGGAAAGGCCTGATCAAATATGCCGACATCAACGACCTCAAAAGCACCGTGAACCGATGGCTCGGCGAATCGGCAGGCAAGCGCGAATTGCTGCGCTATCTGTCCATCGAACAGCGCTGCACCGTCCTGGCCGCCAGCACCCTGAGCGTCTCCACCCAATCGATTGACGGTGCGGTTTTCCAGGATCAGGAAACCATTATTGAGGCCAATCAAAACCACAACATCACGACGATGCTGGCGGAACTGATCAAATCCCCAACCTTGCGTTCCATGCTCGACGAAGTGCTCAAGAACGCCCTGGCCCGGCGTTTTCCGGGGCTGGACCAGCGCCGCACGCGCCTGGACAGCTTTGCCGGCACTGCCCCCAAACGCCAACTGTCCTCGCTGTCGCTGAGCGAGGCTGTGCTGCATTACTACCTGAACAACCAGTGGCCGGATGGCGACACCCGGGGGTTCATCCATCCGGCCCGTGCCGTCAGCAGCGACGCCGATAACCTGACCTGGGAAGTGGCGATCAAGGAGATCGCGCAAAGCCTCACGCCGCACCTGCGCAGTTTGCTCGACACCTTCTGGAACAGCCCCATGGGCAACGGCCTGGCCCGCTCGGAGTTTTTCGCGCAAAGCCTGGCCGATACCTACTGCGTGGACCTCCTGCTCAAACGCCAGCAAGGCATCCTGACCAGCGAAGAATATCTGAGGTTGATGGACGTCACCCTGGCGGGCACCGACGACTTGCCTGCCTCCAACGATCCGGTGCGGATTGAAAAAGTCCGGATCAGCGCACCGCTCAAGCATTACGTCGAACCGGCCTGCACCTTGATGATCGGCACCGACAAGAGCAGCGCGTTTCTGTACACCCAAGCCAGAGGCGTCGAAACCAGCGGCAGCCTGGGCCAGATCAAGAACACCTTGCTGGGCATGCTGAAAAGCGAGGGCCACGATGACAACCTGTTCAACTTCCTGAGCCTTGAAGACCGCGGCCTGTTTCTGTCCCTTGAAGAACAGCAACGGGTGATTCTCGGTGCGCCGATCAGCGGTCCGGTGTTTGCGTACTTGATGGCGGACGTTATGGCCAAGCAGCGACAGAACCTGACCTACGCCTTGAGCCGTTACCGCGAAAGCGCGGGCGTTCTCGACCCGCATGCACTGCTCGACAACGCCCTGGACGTGCGAGCCCTGATCGATAAACGGTTGCTACCCGTCGACGCCAACGGCCGCTGGAGCACCCGCGCCGACCAACGCTGGAGCGCGCAACCGGCCACCATGCGCGCGGACTCGGCCAAACAACAACTGGCGCTGCTGGCCAGCGTCGAAAACTCCCTGCAACAGCAACTGCAAATACACCCGGCCATTTCCAGTGCCGTCACCACGCTTGCGCAGGCTGAAGACGGGGTTCGCGCTTCGCTGGAGCTACTCAAACCCAAGTTTGCCCACACGCTATCGACGGCGTTACGCAGCGAACTCAAGCTGCGCGGCCTGAGCCGCACGCTGGGCAGCGTGGAGCAAACGATGGTGCAGGCCGTGCTCGATACACCGGTGCGGATCAAGCGCAGCGCCTTGAACGGTTTCCTGCCGGACGTGTTTGGCCTGGCGCTAAAGGCCGACGGTGCTGACCCGTTGAAGCTCGCCAGTTGTTTCGTGCTTACCGAACGTGGAGGCCTGGATCCGGAGCATTCCGGCAAAACCGTCCTGTGGACGCCGGGCCTGGGGTTTGAAGCTTTCCCGTCACTGACACCGATGCGGGCCGAACTCAACCGCCGCCTGCTCAGTGATTTTGAGCGCCACGGGTTGCTGGAGAATCTGCAGCGAAGCGAACGCGTCCCCGGCCGGATCTTTACCCTCGCGCCACTGCAACTGATTCATGAGGATTTTCTTGAGCACCTGCAAAAGCCCTATGTTCAATTGGATAAAACCTTGGTCGAGCGCGCACTGGCCTCCAGCCTCCCCACCCGGCATCGCGCGGACCTGCTGAGCCTGACCGCACTGGCCATACCGAAGACCGGCCTGCAACGGGCGACGGACATTGCCCAGTCCCTGATCACCCGGCAAAAAATCCCGGCTTGGCTGGCCAATGCGTCGTTGGAAGATCAGATCCTGCACACCGAGCTGCTGGCGCAGTACCTGAACAACGTCACGGACGACAAGGATTACCTGAGCGGTATCCGCTCCCTGGAGCGTACGACTCATCATGAGCTGCACAAACAGCTCAAGGCCGACAAGCACAACGTCGACCCGGACACGGTAGAAATCCGCATCAGCCCCCGCGCGACGTCCGATGCTCGAACCCAGACCTTGCCAGCCTTTGCCTTGATTCACCTGCACGACCTGGACACGCTCAGCTTCAAACCAGCCTCGCGGACCAACACGGCGCTGCCTGCCGGGCTCGATGAAACCTATATCAAGAACCTGATCCGCAACCTCAAGCCCGGGGAGCATCAGCGCGCCGAGCTGACCCAGGCGTTCGCCGAATCCCATGCCGATGCTGCGACCCGCAAACAACGCTTCGCCAAGCAGTTGCCCTGGCAGCTACTGCATTACGCCCATGCCGAGAAACTCCAGGAACGTTTGAGCCCCACCGGGTTTGACCTGATTCGGCAAGTCATCGACATGCCAGATGCGATTGCCCGTGACGCGGTGGAAGGCAGCAACGCGATTATCCGTCCGCTTGAGCTGTCAGGTGCCAACAGTGAAACGGCTATCAAAGTGCCCGGGGTCTATCTGATCGGGCCTAAAAAAGACGCGGACGGACCTCAGGTCCTGCTCGCACCCTACAGCCCGGAACACGGCGTCAAAGAGTATGAAAACGAAAGCACGCTGCTGACCGAGCTGAAAACAACCGGCGCGTTGCAGCGTTGGGTGCTCAACAGCCTGTCCCCGGCAGACCGGACCCTGTGCAAAACCCGGCTGGCCGCCACCGGCACACCGGCCAGTCTGGCGTCCAGTCCAATCAAAGGCTCGCTGTTCCAGCAGTTGTTCAAAGACAACGCCGAGCTGCTGGCCCGGTTGCTGGGCTGCCAATCGGACAAGGATGGGCAAAGCGAATGGGCGACGATCAAACATGTCTTGGGCGAAGACGTGGACCAGGCGTTGACCTTCGTTTCCGGCAAGCTTGCCTACCCGGTCACCGTCTGGCGCAGCTATCGCGACATCAAGGATTCGGTCGAAGACTTGCAGGAACACAAATGGGGCGCCGCAACGAAAGCCTTTGTCCGCGGCATGGCGCAACTGGCGATGTTGCGCGAATCAATGGACACCCGCGAGCCTTCGCCCCTCGCCGTCGACACCGCCACGGCCTGTGAACGGATCGACATCACCGCCCCCGAGCGCACGCGTTTGCAGCGTCACGAAAGCACTGACGTGGACCTTGGCAGCCTCGCCCTGGACAGCAAACTGGGGCTCTACACGAACGCTGCCACCAAGCAACATTACGCACCGATCGACGGCAAGGTCTATCCGATCCAGAAACGCGGCAGCCGCTGGATCATCCGCAGCGACAAGCTCGATGGCCCTTATGCGCTGCAAAACGCCACGAAAAAATGGGTGCTCGACGCAGATGTGCCGACGCCGCGATACAACCTGCTGCAGCGACTGAAGACCTGGAATACGGTCAGTCACGGGATGAACGTCGAGGCGGACGGCATGTCGGAGATTCGCCAGTTGTTTCCAGTCAGGGCCCGACTGATCGATGAAGGTCTAGACCTGGCGACCACCTATGCATGGAACAGCTTTCGCAATCTGCAGCTTTTGAAGACCACGTCCTCTCGAACGACGCCGGTTCAGTTGCTGATCAGGGACTTTCTGGATGTGCCGCAGGTGCTGCCCGAGCATGTGACAATGATTGAAAAGGTCGTGCAAGAGATCCTGGGGGGACTGCTCGACCCGACGCTCAGGCGAGAGAAGTCCACGCGATTTGTCATCGGCAGGGCCAAGGAAGAGGCGGAACACATCCTTGCATTTGCGATCCCGGCGGATGACAGGAACAAGATCTATCTGGCCGAGAAGTTCTTTTTCCCCAAATTCGATCACTACCGTAATTACATGAAGGATGCCTCGTTCCCGATCAACACCCATACCCGGGCGGTCACGCTGATCCATGAGCTTTCGCACATTGTCTGCAAGACCGAGGATATTGCGTACCTGGACTCGTCGCGCCCCTTTGCCGACCTGATCGAAACCACCACCTTGCGCGCCATCGCGCTGAAGGACACGCTGACGGATATTCAGAGTAAAGCGTTATCGAATCGGACACTCCCGGAAGAACTGTTCGCCGTCTTCAACCCCGAAGACGAGACCTGGGAAGACTTTGGCGAAACAACGTTTGAATACACCGACCGGGCGCTGGCCCACGTTTTGAGATTAACCGGCAAAGACACCCTGGACGAGGCCAGGACAGCCTTCAGGGAAGATGCAACACTGAGATTGGCGGTGCAGTTGGGCAATGCCGATTCGGTGTCCTGGCTGATCAGCCAATTGGGGCGCCAGCTGCACACCCGCATACCCTGACAGCCCGAACTAACACACTGTACATGTGGGAGCGGCGGTGCGACGACTCGACTTGCTCGCGAAGACAGTGGCACAGTCAACATTGATACTGACTGATCCGCCGCTTTCGCGAGCAAGCTCGCTCCCACAGGGATTTCTTTTTAGTCCTTCTGATCGCGCAGGATATTTCCGGAAGCGCCGTCGATGCGGAATTCATAAACCACGCCGTCAGCCTTGCGGCCCTCGCCTTTCCAATAACCATTGTTATCGGCTTCTACTTCATAGACCTCGACATAACCTGCCTTGGTCTTCGCCGTTTCAATGGCCTTCTCGATCGAGATCCAGCCGGCACCGGGACGGTCAGCCATGGCTGCGCCAGCGCTCAACATGGTTGCAGCGGCAATGACGGCAGCAAAGGTTTTCTTGATCATTTTTTCACTCCATTTGTGGATACTGTGTATTGAGGTCCTGTTTTTAGGGCCTTGCGGGGAAAAATAAGTTCCACTTTGATGGGTAATTGCCATGACGGATGTTCTCGCCACGTTGCCCTCAAGGTTAGAATGCAGCAAATCAGGATGAGTCAATGACCGAACACACCTTCTCGGAAGCCGAATACGACGCCGTCACCGATGCCGCTGCGCATTGGTGCATGCGTCTGCACGCCATCGACTGCACCGCCGAAGAGCGCCAGGCGTTCGAGCAATGGCGTGATGCTCATCCGCTGCATGCATTCGAATACGAAGCCATGCTGGAGATCTGGGATGTTGCCGGGGATTTGCCGCGTCCGGAGTCTGCCGCCGTACCGCCCTTGCCCGCCAAGCCTTCGACGTCCTGGCGAACCTTCGGCATCAGCGCCGCAGTCTGTGCCCTGGCGCTGCCGCTGGCGGCGTACACCGGCTGGAACCTTGGCTGGCTGCCGAATGCCTATCAGCATTTCGAAACCACTGACAACGTGCGCCAGGTCACCCTGAGCGACGGCAGCCAGGTGGAGCTGAACCTGGGCAGTGAAATGACCTTCAGCAATTACAAGGATGAACGTCGGGTCACCCTGAAAAAAGGCGAAGCCTTCTTCAGCGTCAGCCACGACATGAAGCACCCCTTCATCGTCAAGGCAGCCGAAGGCCGGATCCGGGTGACCGGGACCAAGTTCAACGTCTGGTTGTATGAAGACCAGGTGCGGGTCAACCTGATCGAAGGCTCGGTGCTGGTGACCAGCAACGACGCCCTGAACGGCGACGGCTTGCGCCTGGGCCCGTCGATGCAGGCACGCTTCCGCCACGGCGACTTTATGCCGCAGATCAGCGAGACCTACGCCAACGACAGCTCCCTCTCTTGGCGCAGCGGCAAACTGGTGCTTGATGACCTGCCGCTGAGCGACGCCTTGCCACTGATCAATCGCTACCTGGCCAAGCCGGTGATGGTCGCCGATAACAACACCGCTTCGATCCGCCTCGGCGGCGTCTACAACATCAAGGAACTCAACAACCTGGTGGCGAACCTGCCCCGGGTGTTGCCGGTCTACCTGACCCGCAACGAGAACGGCAACCCGGTGCTCAATTCGATCCCCAAGCAAGCGCCAAAAAGCTGAAGGCCGCTACCCCGAGGTATGCGGCCTTCATGTTTGTTGCAGATAGAGCGGCGTTTTACTGCGCCGCCACCTTCCCGGTTTTCTCATCCGACTCGCGAATGGTCAGCACTTGATACTGCGGATCAGCCTTGATCTGCTGCTCAGTGAACGGCAACACGCTCAATTGCTTCTTCGAGAACGCCAGCGTCTGGTCCCGGGCGTACTTCGACGCCGGATCACTGGACAACGAGAACGCCAGCAAGCCTTGGGCGTGCGGACCTTTTTCATCAAAGGTCACGATTTGCAGATAGCTGGTGCCGCTGACCACTTCAAGCTTGCCGTCGGTTCTCGGCACGCTCTGGATCGCGTTGTAGATCCCCAGCGGACCCGGCCCACCGTGGATCGCCGTTTGCTGGCCGCCGCTGCTGACCACCTGAATGTCGCCCCAGCGGCTGTCCGGCTTGAGCCCCATTTTCGTGGTCAATTCAGCCGACGCGAGCATCGCTTCGCGTATGGCTTTGGCCACCTCTGGCCGCTCGAACGCCAGGCCGCTCGGGGTGTTTTGTGCATCTTTCGGGTCGAAAGCCACGCGCCAGATGTCCGGCGATTGCTGCAACGTCTGCATCACATTCTGGAAATGCACCAGGCCCGGACCGCTGTCCAGATTCGCCCGGCCATCCCACGCCTTCAGGCTGGCACACACCGAGGCCTGCGCCGCGGCATCGGCACTGCAGAACTTCAACAAGTCCGGCAGTACTTGCGCCGCCAGATACACCTGATCATCCATCACCATGTGTTGCAGGTCTGCGGCTCCCAGCTTCCCGGCCTTGGCCAGCGAACCCAGGCGATCCAGGGCAAACCGCGAACGCAGACCCAGCGGCTGGCTGTCCTGACTGATCAACGGCGAGAAACCGGTGAGCGGTTGCGCCGGGTTGGCCAGCCACGCGGAATCGTTGGAATGCTGCACGAAGTCTTTGCGCAGCAATTGCGGTAACTGGTCCGCGGCATAAATGCCCTTTTGCGCGGCGTTCGGATCAATGTCCCAGGCGCAGGCACTGTTGGAGCCGTCGAGCACGATCATCTTCAGCCCGATACGCGGATCACTGCACTTGGCGAGCTTGTCGGCATTCACATTCGGCACCACCGACAGGTTCATGTAGAGCGTCTGCCCTTGATCATCCGCCGCCAGGGTGTTGACCCACGGAATGCCCTGGATCTTGTGCACCGAGGCTTGCAAATCCTTGAGGCTGGTGGCGCGGTTCATGGCGTACCACTGCTGCAAGACGCGGTCGTTTTCCAGGTTGGCATCCCGCAGGCTGTAGGCAAACTGGTTGTCCCAATCGAGCTTGCCGGGCCATTGCACGATCGGGCCGAACACCGAGCTGTAGACCACGTGGGACACCGGTTTGACCTGGCCATCTGGCTGTTTCACCTGCACGATCAGGGTCTGCTTGTCCAGTGGCAAGGACTTGCCATCCAGCAGGTAGCGGGTCGGGTCCTTCGGGTCGAGTTGCAGGCGATACAAAGTGAAATGCTTGGATGAATCGACCGTGTGGGTCCAGGCCAGGTGCTGGTTGAAACCGATGTTGATCATCGGCAGACCGGGCAACGCCGCGCCCATCACATCCAGCTTGCCGGGAATGGTCAGGTGCATCTGATAGAAGCGCATCCCGCCGACCCAAGGGAAATGCGGGTTGGCCAGGAGCATGCCGCGACCGTTAAACGAACGCTCGCTGCCGATGGCCACCGCGTTGCTGCCACGGTCCAGCGCGAAGCGTTGCTGACGTTCGGCGGCCAGCAGGAACGACTGCCCACCGTCCGCCGCTTGAGCGACCGCCGCCGGTGGCGTGGCGCCGGCCAGGGCTTCGGCGAACTGCCCGACCCCGCCTTCGACCAACAGGCGCCGTGTGAGCTTCACCAGATCTTCGGCGGCAATCGGGCGCACCCAGTCGCCCTGGCACTGCGCCGGCAAACCCTGGGCCTGACGCTCGGCCAGCGAGCGGTTGTAGCCCGCCACGTAACCATCGATCAGATCACGCACTTCCGGGGTTTGCGCCTGCCAGAAACCGGCCACCGCTTGCGGCGTATTCAACCAGTTGAAAAACAGGTCGCTGGCCGGGTTGGCACGTTCTTCAATCGTGAACTGGTCCGGGCCGAAATACCGCGAGCGCTCGCCGTTGACGGTCACGATCTCGTTGGCCATCAGGCACAGGTTGTCCTGGGCGTAGGCGTAGCCGATGCCGTAACCGAGCCCGCGCTCGTTTTCGGCGCGAATGTGCGGCACACCGAAACTGGTGCGGCGAATATCCACGGCCGAAGGTTCCGGCGCACTGCGGGCGCTTGCCGTCACACTCAGCCCCAGCAACACACCTGCAAGACTCAACCGGGTTAACTGCCTGCTAATAATCACGCTCGCTCCTGATGGACATGACCTGGGAAAATCACACCCGCGTTCTACACGGAATGTGCCTGTCCTCAGGAACGAAACAATCATCAGAAAATTTAGGCGGCGCAACGGTTTGCCGGTGCTGAATCACATGGCGATCACATGCCATCGACAAATTTTCTACATCAAAGCCTTCATGATTTGCCGTGCTCGTTCGTCTTAATGATTGAGAGCACCATCACTATTTTCCTGATCAGGCTCTGAAAAGGAGTTTTTGCATGTACAACTCGCAACTGCCAACGGACGGTAGCCGTGCGCCACAAGGTATTTCCATGAGCCCGAGCGCCGGGATCTTTGAACAAAAGGCTGAACGCCACGGAAACGAACGAATCAGGGTCTTGCTCAAGAGCTTTGGCCTGCGCACCAGCCTGATTCGCCTGAAAGTCATCGACGCCTTGCTGAACGCCGCCGAAAGCGAGCGCAACCTGGGCGTGCGCGGCGTGCACACCTATTTGCTGGACCTGGATATTCCCCTGTCCTTCCTGAGTGTGCGGGAGGTGTTGAAGCGGTTATGCAGCGAGGGCGTGATCACGCTCAATCCGGACAAAAGCTACAGCCTGCATCCGCAGGCCATTGCCATTCTCTACAGCGAATCAGCCTCGGGCGCGTCGCTCAAGGCTTGACCTTGCGGCGCATCACGCCATTGACGACCACGACGATCACGGCCACGCCGATGGCGATGTACTGAAACAGCTTCTCGCTGATGATCCCTGCGTTTTGCAGATACGAAAGGCCGAACATGATCCCCAGGACCACGAGGGAGATCAGAATCGAGTATTTCAAACGTTGCGACTGGGTCATTGCGGGTTCCTGAATCTTGAAATGTATCCGGTTTGTATCCGTTTGCATGCCAAGCCCCTACCTTCGGACGGGGATAAACGCCAGCAAACGCAGTCTCATGTTACAGCCGATGAAGAGATTTGGCTTCATTGCGGCGCTAACCATGAGGATTTTGAAATGCTCCGTCGAATCACACTGCTGATTCCCCTGATCGCTCTGCTTTCCCTGAGCGGCTGTATCATTTTCCCCCACGGCGGCTGGCACGGTGACCACCATTACGATCGTGGCGGACCGGGTTATTACCAGCATCGGTAGTACCCGATCAGTCACCTGCATTTTTCCGGTAGAAGTCATTCCCCGGCTTCGCACATAACTCCACGAGCCAATCGACAAACACCCTCACCCGCCGGGATAACTGGCGGTGTGGCGGGTATAGCGCCGTCAACGGCATACCCGGTGGCGGCGCATTCGTGAGCACCTCGCACAAACGCCCTTCGCTCAGTTGCCGCGCAACGTGATAATACGGTGCTTGGACCAAACCATAGCCGGCCTCGCACGCAGCCATGTAGCCGTCGGCGCTGTTGACCGACACCTGCTTGGGCAGATTGACCGCCTGCACCTGCCCCTCCACCACAAACTCAAGCCCGAAACGCGTGCCGGTGGTCGCGGAGAAATACTCCACCATCTGATGGCCCTGCAGCTCCGATGGACGCTCGGGCACGCCGTGACGCTGCAAGTACTCGGGGCTGGCGCAGGTCACCTGATCAAGCATCACCAGCGGTCGCGCCACCAGTGAATCATCCAGCGGCGAGCCACCGCGCAACACGCAATCCACGCCTTCGCGAATCAGGTCCACGGTGCGGTCGTTCAAGCTGATTTCCAGTTCGATCTGCGGGTAGTGGGCGGTGAATTGCGGCAATGCCGGAATAACGATCAAGCGTCCGATTCCCGCCGGCATGTCCACCCGCAGCAAACCCTTGGGATTGTGTCGGGCGGCAGAAAACACCGCTTCGGTTTCCTCAAGGTCCGCGAGCAATTGCACGCATCGGGGGTAATAGGCCGCACCGTCGAGGGTCAGGCTGATGTGCCGGGTGGTGCGCTGCAACAGTTGCACACCCAGGTGCGCCTCCAGCTGCTTGATCAGAATGGTCACCGAGGCACGGGGCATTTGCAGGCTGTCCGCCGCCTTGGCAAAGCCGCCGAGTTCGACGATCCGGGTAAACACGCGCATGGCGTTGAGACGGTCCATGGTTCTGCCATACCTGCTGATTATTTAGATATTACGAATACTGATAGCATTTTTAGCCGGTTTATCTTGTTTCTGTCGAGGAGAACAATGGCGGCTCACATTTTCAAGGAGCTGAACTCATGCAAACACGTCAACTGGGCAAGAACGGACCACCAGTGAGCGCCATCGGTTTGGGCTGCATGGGCATGACCGATTTCTACACCACCGGCACCGATACCCGCGAAGCCACCGCCACCCTGCACCGCGCGCTGGAGCTGGGCATCAACCTGCTCGACACCGCCGACATGTACGGACCGCACACCAACGAAGAGCTGATCGGCAAAGCCATTGCCGGCAAGCGTGACCAGGTGTTCCTGGCCAGCAAATTCGGGATCGTGCGCGACCCGGCCAACCCGACCGCGCGGGGCGTCAATGGCCGTCCGGAATACATCCGCGAGGCCATCGACGGCACCCTCAAGCGCCTCGGCGTGGACACCCTGGACTTGTACTACCAGCACCGGATCGACCCGCAAGTCGCCATCGAAGAAACCGTCGGCGCCATGGCCGAACTGGTGAAGGCCGGCAAGGTGCGTTACCTGGGGTTGAGCGAAGCTTCGGCGGCGACGCTGGAACGGGCGAACAAGGTGCATCCGATCAGCGCGCTGCAAAGTGAATACTCACTGTGGAGCCGTGATCAGGAAGACAACGGTTGCCTGGCGGCGTGCCAGCGCCTGGGTATCGCGTTTGTGCCTTACAGCCCGTTGGGCCGTGGCTTTCTGACCGGCGCACTGAAAAACCCGGACGACTTTGCCGCGGACGATTACCGCCGCTTCAGCCCGCGTTTTCAAGGGGAGAATTTCGCGAAAAACCTGCTGCTGGTCCAGCAAGTACAGGCGCTGGCCGCCGACAAGGGCGTGACCGCCGGGCAACTGGCGCTGGCCTGGGTGCTGGCGCAAGGCGACTACCTGATCCCGATTCCCGGGACCAAGCAACGTAAATACCTGGAGGAAAATGTCGCTGCACTGGAGGTGAAGCTGAGCGCCGGCGAGTTGCAGGCGCTGGAAGCGATCTTCCCGGCGGACGCCACCGCCGGTCTGCGTTACCCGGAAGCGGTGATGCAACTGCTCGACCGCTGATCCATCGAACTCTGCCCCGCTCAGCGTAGTGAGCGGGGCAGAACATCATTTGTCCTTTTTCTTGACCGTGGTGCCGTTGCCTTCGCCGTAGGTCTTCAAGTTCTGCAGCACGTAAATGGCTTTCTTGAACTCGGGCACCAGGTAGTTGGCGTACTTGTTGCCCTTGAGGTTGTTGTTCTGGATGGAGTCCAGCTGCGTGGCAAAGTAATCCAGCGCATTGAACTTGGCCTCGGGGTCGTTCGGGATGCCGAACTTGTCGAACTTGTCGCCAGCGTTGAGCAAGGTCAGCGCGGTCACATCGCCGATGATGCCGTTCTGCTTGAGAAAGGTGCTCATGTTGCCCAGTTGCTTGGCCGAGATGTTCGTCGGATCAAAGCCCTTGATCTGCTTGAACAGCTGCAGGCTATCCATTTTAGTCCGATCAAGGATCGTCGGGTTGGTGCCGACCATGGTCAGGATTTCCCGCACCTTGGCGCTCTGGGAAACCGGCTTGGCATTGGGCGAACCCTGGCGAACCAGCAAGCCCGATTTAGCAGTCCAGCTGCCGACCACACCAATAGTCATGACCGCACGCCTGTCGACTGGAACATAAAAAATCCTTGTTTTGAGCGAGATGATTGCGGGGAAGTATCGGCGCGAAACGACGCTCCACCTACTAATATTTCGCCTTTTTACAAATTTCGTACATTTTCGATACAAATCGCCAAGTGCCCGGTTTCATTGGCCTATATGAAATTTTTAATCTTGGTATAAGCGCTGCACTGATTGTCACTTTTCACAAAGTCAGTGTGTTTGTACCGGTTGCGATACTTACGCTCGTGTGACCGTCTGTCCCCCAGGCCTCTTTCTTGTACGTCCGTACTAAAGCTCGTCGCGAGCGGGCCGATAAGCCTTGGATAGCCCCACTTCCAGACACCAACAATAAAAACGCAGCACAAGGACCGGTCCCATGCCCGCATTCCGTACCATTCAGGCTCGCTACACGCTGTTTCTGGTCCTGTTCATCCTGCTGCTTTCGGTGCTCACGGTGGTGGGCATCAGCCAGTTGGTCGCGCCGAAACTGCGCCACACCGAAGAACAGGTGGCCCTCAACCGCATCGCTGAAGTCGCCGAGCAAATCCAGGGCGAACTGAACAAGGTGCAAGCTCAGCAACGCAGCATCACCCAGACGATTCCCCTGCTCGACAGCGCCGCCATCGATACGGTGCTGCCCGGTTTGGTGGACCAGTACGGTGAGCTGAAGGTGTTCGGTGGCGGGATCTGGCCATTGCCCGGCCAGCGTGAAGCGGGCCGCAACAAGTTCAGTACCTTCTGGCACCGCGACAGCTCCGGCAAACTGGCGGTGAATACCTTCTGGAACAGCGACGCGGCGCCCAACTATTACGACCAGACCTGGTACAAGGGCGGCATGGCCACCCCACGCGGCCAGTGCGCTTGGGCTGCGGCCTATAAAGATGACGCGAGTGCCGAGCCGCGCACCAACTGCGCCATGGCCATCCAGAAAAATGGCGCGGCTTACGGCGTGTCGACCATCGACGTGACCCTGGGCTTCTTCAACGACCTGATCGCGCGCAAGGAAAAAGACCTCGGCGCCGAAATGCTGATCGTCGAGTCCGACGGCAAAATCATCAGCAACAGTTCGCGCATCAGCGGTCCGGTGGTGCTGAAGAACATCAGCGAACTGGCCGGTAACTCGCCATTCGCCAGCCAGGTCAAGGCCGGCCTGCAAAACCGCGACAAGGCCCAGCGCGTCGAATTCGACAACAACGGCGAAGCCAGCACCTTCTTCATGCGCCCGATCGAAGGCACGCCGTGGTACCTCGCCACCGCCCTGCCGACCAAACTGATCACCGCCCAGCGTGACGATGTATTGAACACCTTGAGCCTGTTGCAGATTCCGATGGTGATCCTGTTGGTGCTGCTGCAGATCTACGCGATCCGCCAACTGATCCACCGCATGAAAATCCTCAAGGGCAACATCGACGCGCTATCGGCTGGCGACGCTGACCTGACCAAGCGCATCACCATTCGCGCCGAGGACGAACTGGGGGCCATCGGCCACTCGGTCAACGCCTTCATTATCTATTTGCAGAACATGATCGGCGAAGTGACCCAAGCCACCGGCGCCATGGCGTCGAGCCTCGACAACCTGCAACGGACCTCGGCGCACACCAGTCAAATCCTGGTGCGTCACGCTTCGGAAACCGATCAGACCGTCACTGCCATCACCGAAATGAGCTCCACCGCCGACAGCGTGGCGCAGAACGCCGCCGAAACCGCGTCGTTCACCCAGCGTGCCAGCGAACACGCGGATCGCTCGCAAGTAGTGGTCGGTGAAGCCTCCAGCAGTGTGGTGGCGTTGATCGAAGAAGTGGCCAGCGCCACCCATAAAGTCGAAAACATGCAGCAGGACGCGCAGCGGATTACCGAGATTCTCGGCGTGATCGGTGCGATTGCCGGGCAAACCAACCTGTTGGCGCTCAACGCAGCGATTGAAGCGGCGCGTGCCGGTGAACAGGGTCGTGGCTTTGCGGTGGTGGCTGATGAAGTCCGCGCCCTCGCCGCCCGGACCCAGGCCAGCACCTCGGAAATCAACGAAATGCTCAAGCGCCTGACCCAGGGCGTGAGTTCCTCGGTGGCTGCGATGGAAAACACCCAGGCCAGTTGCCAGTCCGCCGCTGATGCGACCGCGCGGGTCAACTCCGGCCTGGATGAAATGGCCGGCTCCGTCAGCCACATCAACAGCCTCAGCACGCAGATTGCCACTGCTGCCGAACAGCAAAGCGCAGTGACCGAAGAGATCAACCGCAGCATGGTGCAGATCCGCCATATGGTGGATGAGCTGGTGAAAAGCGGTCATGCCAGCGAACTCAATACCCAGCAACTGCTGGAAGCGAATAGCCGGGTGAGCGCGATCATGGGGCGGTTCAAGGTTCGCTGATCCAAACCCTCGCCTTGTGAGAGATCCCCTGTGGGAGCGGGCTTGCTCGCGAATGCGGTGTATCAGTCGACATTAATGGCGACTGGCACTCCCTCATTCGTGAGCAAGCCCGCTCCCACATAGGTTTCGTGTCGTTCTCGTATTACCTGGAAACACTCTCGCCCCGCGCGGTCGGCTAAAGTCGTCAAAATGCCTCTTTTTTTGACCGCCACCCGAGTCGAGATCCTGCCATGCGAACCCACCTGCGTCTGGTCGCCCTGAGCGCCCTGTTCCTCTCCTCCCTGGCCCAGGCTGCCGCCCCGATCCCCATCGAAGTCCACCGTGACGCCAACTGCGGCTGCTGCAAAAAATGGATCAGCCACCTGGAAGCCAACGGCTTCAAGGTCGAGGACCACGTCGAAGCCGACATGAGCCAGTTCAAGCAACAGCACGGCGTGCCGCCACGCCTGGCGTCCTGCCATACAGCACTGATCAACGGCAAGTTCGTCGAAGGCCATGTGCCGGCCGAGCAAGTGCTGGCGCTGAGCAAACGTGACGATCTGCTGGGGGTGGCCGCGCCAGGCATGCCGATGGGTTCGCCGGGCATGGAAATGGATGGCATGAGCGATGCCTATCAAGTGATCGGCCTGAAAAAGGACGGGACTGACACGGTGGTGGCGGACTATCCCGCCCATTGATGTCCGGCGCATTGATCGGGCTGTTTCTGGCGGCGTTCGGTGCCGCGACGTTATTGCCGTTGCAGTCCGAAGCGGTGCTGGTCGGGCTGTTGCTCAGCAATCGTGATTGGCTGTGGTCGCTGCTGGCGGTCGCGACTGTGGGCAATGTCCTTGGCTCGCTGGTGAACTGGTGGCTGGGACGCGGCATCGAACGCTTTCGTGAGCGGCGCTGGTTTCCGGTCAAGCCCCGGCATCTGGAAACGGCGCGAAAACATTATCAGCGCTATGGTCACTGGTCGTTGCTGCTCAGTTGGGTGCCGGTGATCGGTGATCCGCTGACCCTGGTGGCCGGGGTCATGCGCGAACCGCTGGGGCGATTTCTGTTGATTGTCAGCCTGGCCAAAGGCGCGCGTTATGCGGTGTTGGCCCTCATAACACTCGGCTGGATAAGTTGAGTGAAACCTGTGGGAGCGGGCTTGCTCGCGAAAGCGGAGTGTCATTCAGCATTTATATTGACTGACACACCGCCTTCGCGAGCAAGCCCGCTCCCACATGGATTGCATTGGTTGTATTTAATCTCGCCCTAATCATGCCCATCCAGCATCGACGAATTTCCCATGGAGTCCACCTATGTCCCCTACCCGCTGGCTGCCCAGCCTGCTGTTGACCGCCGCCCTGCCCCTGCTGGCTCACGCCGAAGGTCCGGAGTACGGCCCGGAGCTCCAGGGTTTCGACTATCCCTACACGGTCAAGCATTTTGCCTTCCAGTCCCAGGGTAAATCCCTGCAAATGGGTTACATGGACGTCGCCGCCCATGGCAAGGCCAACGGGCGCAGCGTGGTGCTGATGCATGGCAAGAATTTCTGCGGCGCCACCTGGGACAGTTCGATCAAGGCCCTGAGTGAGGCCGGTTACCGGGTGATCGCCCCGGACCAGATCGGCTTCTGTACTTCCAGCAAACCGGACAACTATCAGTACAGCTTCCAGCAACTGGCGACCAATACCCAGCAGTTGCTCAAGGCCCTGGGCATCCAGAAAGCCACGTTGCTCGGGCACTCCACCGGCGGCATGCTCGCCACCCGTTATGCGTTGCAATACCCGGAACAAGTCGAGCAACTGGCGCTGGTCAATCCCATCGGCCTGGAAGACTGGAAAGCTCTCGGCGTGCCGTACCGCACCGTCGATCAATGGTATGAACGAGAGCTGAAAGTCAGCGCCGACGGCATCCGCGAATACGAACGCAGCACCTATTACGCCGGGCACTGGAAGCCTGAGTTCGACCGTTGGGTCGACATGCTCGCGGGGCTCAGCAAAGGTCCGGGCAAGACTCAGGTGGCATGGAACTCGGCGTTGATCTACGACATGATCTTCACCCAACCGGTGTACTACGAGTTCAAGGACTTGAAAGTGCCGACGCTGTTGCTGATCGGCACCTCCGACACCACGGCCATCGGCAAGGACATCGCGCCACCGGCGGTCAAGGCGAAGATTGGTCATTACGAAGTGCTCGGCAAGCAGGTTGCCCAGCTCGTTCCACAATCGACGCTGATCGAATTTCCAGGCCTGGGCCATGCGCCACAGATGGAAGAACCGGCAAAATTCCACCAGGCCTTGCTTGGCTGGCTGACTCAATACAACCCTGTTCGCGGATGAGGTAAGGCTGATGGCAGTGCAGATTGCGGTGATCGATGACTGGCAGGACGTGGCCAGCGGTGTGGTGGATTGGTCGGTGCTGGAAAGCATCGGCGAGGTGAGTTTTCTGCATGACTACCCGGCGGACAACGACACGCTGGCCGAGCGCCTGGCCGGGTTCGAGGTGATCTGCGTGATGCGCGAACGCACACGGTTCGACGAAGACCTGCTGCGTCGCTTGCCGAAACTGAAACTGCTGGTGACCGGCGGCATGCGCAACGCCGCCCTGGATTTGAAAGCCGCCGCAGCGCTGGGCATCCAAGTCAGCGGCACCGACAGCTACAAACACGCGGCGCCGGAACTGACCTGGGCACTGATCATGGCCGCGACCCGCAACCTGGTGGCCGAAGCCAACGCGTTGCGCGCCGGCCAATGGCAACAAAGCCTGGGCGGCGACCTGCATGGCAAGACTCTGGCGATCCTCGGCCTGGGCAGCATCGGCCAGCGCGTGGCGCAATTCGGTCAGGTGTTCGGCATGCGCGTAATCGCCTGGAGCGAAAACCTCACCGCCGAACGCGCCGCTGCAGTCGGCGTGACGTACGTCAGCAAACAGGAATTGTTCGAACAGGCCGACGTGCTCTCGGTGCACCTGGTGCTCAGCGACCGCAGTCGCGGGATCGTCGACGCCCAGGCGCTGGACTGGATGAAACCCACCGCCCTGCTGGTCAACACCGCTCGCGGGCCGATTGTCGATGAAGCAGCGCTGATCAAGGCGTTGCAAAAAAATCGTCTGGCAGGGGTGGCGCTGGATGTGTTCGATGAAGAGCCGCTGCCCGAACTTCATCCGTTCCGTACCCTGGACAATGTGCTGGCGACACCGCATGTCGGGTACGTCAGCCGGCAGAATTACCAGCAGTTCTTTTCCCAGATGATCGAAGACATCCAGGCTTGGGCAGCGAGGGCTCCGGTTCGGTTGTTGAGCTAATACCGCGTTATCGTTCTTCGCGAGCAAGCCCGCTCCCACATTGGATCTGTGGTATTCACAATCCATTGTGGGAGCGGGCTTGCTCGCGAAGAGGCCCTCCGCAACAACAACCTCTTCAAAACATAGCGCACCACAACAGTGCAAAACCCCTTTCCCCCTCGCACATCCATGTGACTCCCCCGTGACATTTTGGCCCGTCATTTCAAAAAAACATGCCCTTCGTCGGTGCGTTTGCCCCCCGTATTTGCACGTCCGTACCTCTTTAAACCGATTGTCGAACAATTTTGCCATTTGGTCTGTGCCGCTCTAACTTCTGGCCTAGACTGATTTTCGCGGGTCGAAACCGGTCGGTCACAAAGCGGGAAAAAACTCGAAACTTTTACCTCTTGTGCAGAGTCCTCTCTTAGACAGGTGCGTTCCGACTGGTGCAATCCTTGCAACAGCCCTTGTATGAGCCGCGTCACCCTTTGTGCTTTAGCGTATTGGGCAGCCATTGCTCACCGATGCGTAGCGCGTTTGCGCCCGGCCACAGGATTTGGCCACGAACACCGTTTGTGCCAGGCCTAGAATTAGATCAACAACACGGGAGATTCATATGATCAGTGCGGCTTTAGATATTCAGGGAGAACGTGCTCATCAGCAGGTCGGCGAATCGAGCGCCGTGAATGCCCCGAGCAGCAAGACAATCAGCGTCCCCGGCACCAAGACGCTGGCACCGGTCGCCAGTCAGAACCCCAACCGGAAGAAGGTTTTATTCGTCACTTCGGAAATCGCCGACCTGGTAAAGACCGGCGGTCTGGGTGACGTCTCCGCAGCCCTGCCACGGGCCATGGCCCACCTGCACGACGTGCGTGTGCTGATCCCCGGTTATCCGCAAGTGCTGCACAGCGAAAACCCGATCCACATTATTGGTGAACTCGGCGGTCATGCTGCCTTGCCGCCCTGCAAGATCGGGCGCATGGACATGCCGGATGGCCTGGTCATTTACGTGTTGATCTGCCCCGAACTCTACGAGCGCGAAGGTTCACCCTACGGCGCCAACAACGGTCGCGACTGGCCGGACAACCATATTCGTTTCGCCCGCCTGGGCCTGGCCGCTGCCGACATCGCCGCCAACCTCGCACAGATCCACTGGTGCCCGGACCTGGTGCACGCCCATGACTGGCCAGCGGGCCTGGCCCCTGCCTACATGCACTGGCGTGGGCAGCGCACCCCGACTCTGTTCACCATCCATAACCTCGCCTATCAAGGCGTGACCAGTCTCGGCTCTTGCCCGGAGCTGGGCATTCCGATGCACGCGCTGCAACAGGAAGGCATGGAGTTCTACGGCAAGATGTCGTTCCTCAAGGCCGGCATGGCCTATTCGAGCCACATCACCACAGTCAGCGCCACCTACGCCCAGGAAATCACCACCCCGGACTTCGGCTGCGGCCTCGACGGCTTCCTCGCCGCCAAGACCCAGCAAGGCCTGCTCAGCGGGATTCCCAACGGCATCGACGAGAGCTGGGACGCGGCCACCGACCCGCACCTGTTCTGCCCATTCACCATTGGTGACTGGGACGGTAAAGCGGTCAACGCCGCCCATGTCCGTGAACTGTTCTGCCTTGAAGAGTCCGAAGGCCCGCTGTTCGCCGTGGTCTCGCGTCTGGTCTACCAGAAAGGCCTGGACCTCACCGAAGCCGTGGCTGAATTCATCGTTGAGCACGGCGGCCAGATTGCAATCATCGGCCGTGGCGAACCGGAAGAAGAACAAGCCATGCGCGAACTGGCCCTGCGTTTCCCGGGCCAGGTGGGCGTACGCATCGGCTTCAACGAAACCGATGCCCGGCGCATGTTCGCCGGCAGTGATTTCCTGCTGATGCCTTCGCGTTACGAACCCTGCGGCCTGAGCCAGATGTACGCCCAGCGCTTCGGCTCGTTGCCGGTGGCACGCAATACCGGGGGCCTGGCCGACACCATTGAAAACGGTGTGACGGGTTTCCTGTTCGACGAATCCACCGTCGAAAGCTACCGCGAAGCCTTGAGCCGCGCGTTCAAGGTTTTTGCTTTCCCCGATCTGCTTAACGCAATGCGCTGCCGCGCGATGGCCGCACCGTTCAACTGGTGCAAGGCGGTCGAACCCTACGCCGAACTCTACGAAAAACTGGTGGGCAAAGCCTTGGGCAAATCGGGCCACAAATAAATCAGAGGCTTTCAACAATGCCGTTACGGACCCTTGAGACCTGGCCCCACGGCGCAATCATGCTGGACGCTGAACACACGCGTTTTGCCTTGTGGGCGCCAGATGCGTTAAACGTCAGTCTCGAACTGGATGATGGACAATCAATACCGCTACTGCCCCAGGCCGACGGCTGGTTTGTGATCAAGACCCGCTGCCCGGCCGGCACGCGATACCGCTACAACATCGACGCCGAACTGCAGGTGCCAGACCCGGCCTCCCGCGCCCAGGCCGGGGACCTCGATCGCCACAGCGTGGTGGTCGACCCCCTCGCCTATCAGTGGCAACACAACGCCTGGCAAGGGCGGCCGTGGAATGAAGCGGTGATTTACGAATTGCACGTCGGCACCCTCGGCGGTTTCAGTGAAGTCGAGCAGCACCTGGCGCGTCTGGTTGAATTGGGCATCACCGCGATCGAACTGATGCCCCTGGCGCAATTCCCCGGCGAACGCAATTGGGGCTACGACGGGGTCCTGCCCTACGCGCCCCAAGCCTCCTACGGCTCGCCCGACCAACTCAAACACCTGATCGACACCGCCCACGGCCATGGCCTGGCGGTGATTCTCGACGTGGTCTACAACCACTTCGGCCCCGACGGCAACTACCTGCATCGCTACGCCAAGGGCTTCTTTCGCGAAGACAAACACACCCCATGGGGTGCGGCCATCGACTTCCGCCGCCGCGAGGTGCGGGACTTCTTTATCGAAAACGCCTTGATGTGGTTGCTGGAATACCGCTTCGACGGTTTGCGCCTGGACGCGGTGCACGCCATCGAAGACCCGGACTTCCTCCAGGAACTGGCACAACGGGTACGCCGGCAGACCGCGCCGGACCGTCACGTGTGGCTGAACGTGGAAAACGAGCACAACCAGGCCAGCCTGCTGGAGCAAGGTTTCGATGCGCAGTGGAACGACGACGGGCATAACGCCCTGCACGTGCTGCTGACCGGCGAAACCGACGCTTACTACGCCGATTATGCCGAGAACCCCACCGAACAACTGGCGCGCTGCCTGAGCGAAGGTTTTGTGTTTCAGGGCCATATCAATCGCCACGGCGAGTCACGGGGCGAGCCCAGCGGTCACCTGCCGCCCAGTTCGTTTGTGCTGTTTCTGCAAAACCACGACCAGATCGGCAATCGCGCCTTTGGCGAACGCCTGCATCAACTGGCCCCGACGGACGCGTTGAAAGCGGCGACTGCGCTGTTGCTGTTGTCGCCGATGATTCCGCTGATGTTCATGGGCGACGAGTTCGCCGCCGAGCAACCTTTCCTGTTTTTCACCAGCCACCACGGCGAACTGGCAGAGCTGGTGCGCGAAGGCCGACGTAATGAATTCAAAGCCTTCAGCGCGTTCAAGGATCCGCACAAACGCGAGAAGATTCCCGACCCGAATGCGCCGCAAACCTTCGAAGCGTCGCAGCCCAAACTTGCCGGCGAACCGGCGCAGCAGGCGATTCACGACCTGTATCGGCAACTGCTGAAACTGCGTCACGAGCACATCATCCCGCACCTGCCCGGCGCCCAGGCCCTGGGTGCCGAAGTGCTGGCCGAAGGCGCGGTGAGCGCGCGCTGGCGGCTCGGCAACGGCAACCTGCTGCGTATTGACCTGAACCTCAGCGACACGCCCGTGGTCCACCCTCCACAGGCCGATGCTTCGTTGTTGTTCGAACACCCACCCGCGTCCGGCCTGTTGAACCAGAGCAGCCTCGCCCCGTTTTGCGTGCTCGTCAGCCTCACGGCTGCAAACCCTTTGCTACCTGATGGAGAGCGCCTATGAGCGATGCGCAACTGGAAATACTGGCCAGCCGTGCTGGCCTGGCAGTCGACTGGATCGATGCCAACGGACGCCCACAGAAAGTCGCCCCGGCCGTGCTGCGCGCGGTGCTGATCGGGCTCGGCCACCCGGCCAGCACGACTCAGGAAATCGACGCCAGCCTGCTGCAATTGCAGCAAGTGCAACAGACCCGCCACCTGCCGCCGCTGATCACCGCCGACGTGGGCAAGGGCCTCGACCTGACGCGTTACTTCGAGCCTGAAACCCCGTGCGAGGTGCACCTCGAAGACGGTTCACGCCTGCACCTGAAACTCGATGCCCACTCGATCCTGCCCGGCATCATTCCGGTCGGCTATCAACACGTCAGCATCGACGGCCAATCCTTCACGCTGGCCGTGGCCCCCGAGCGCTGCTACAGCGTCGGCGACGCCGTGGACAGTCCGATCCCGCGCACCTGGGGTTTGAGCGTGCAGTTGTATTCCCTGCGGCGCCCCGGTGACGGCGGCTTCGGCGATACCCAAGCCCTGGAAGACCTGGCGCGGGTGGCCGGTGAACGCGGTGCCGAGGCGCTGGCGATCAGCCCGATGCACGCGATGTTCAGCAGCGACACCCACCGCTACAGCCCGTATTCGCCGTCCAGCCGCTTGTTCCTCAACAGCCTCTACGCCGCGCCGGGAGCGATCCTTGGCGAGCGCGCCTTGCGCGATGCGATTGACGCCACCGGGCTGGCCGAGCAACTGCAAAAATTGGAAGCCCTGCCGCTGATCAACTGGCCGGTCGCGGCCGAAGCCAAACATCGGCTGTTGCAGGCGCTCTACGAAGGTTTCGTCCAGGGTGAACATCCCTTGCATGAAGACTTCAGCAGCTTCCGCCATGCCGGCGGCGAAGCCCTGGAAAACCACTGTCGCTTCGAAGCCATCCAGGAAGCCCGCGCCGCTCGCGATGAAGACCTGGACTGGCGTCACTGGCCGGAACAATGGCAAGACCCGCGCAGCGCCGCCCTCGCCGACTTCGCCGAAGAAAACGCCGGACGCATCGGCTTCTTCGCCTTCTGCCAATGGCTGATCGACCGCTGCCTGGCCCGGGCGCAAAGCGCCGCGCTGGGTGCTGGCATGGGCATTGGGCTGGTGGCTGACCTGGCCGTCGGCGCCGATGGCGGTGGCAGCCAGGCCTGGAGTCGCCAGGACGAATTGCTCGCGTCCCTGACCGTCGGTGCACCACCCGACATCCTTAACCGTTCCGGTCAGGGCTGGGGGATTTCCGCATTCTCCCCGGAAGGTCTGGTGCGTAACGGTTTCCGTGCATTCATTGAAATGCTGCGGGCCAACTTCGCCCACGCCGGTGGCCTGCGCATCGACCATGTGATGGGCCTGCAACGCTTGTGGGTGATCCCCAACGATGCACCGCCGGCCGACGGCGCTTATCTGTATTACCCGGTGGACGACATGCTGCGTTTGCTGGCCCTCGAATCCCATCGACATCAAGCCATCGTCCTCGGCGAAGACCTGGGCACCGTGGCCGACGGCCTGCGGGAAAAACTCATCGCCCGTTCCATCCTCGGCATGCGCGTTTTGCTGTTCGAACAGGACAACAGCCACTTCAAGTCGACACTTGAATGGCCGGACAACGCCCTGGCAACCACCAGCACCCATGACCTGCCCACGCTCAACGGCTGGTGGCATGGTCACGATATCGACTGGAATGCCCGGCTCGGGCTGGTGGATGCGAATGGCGAGATCGACTGGCGCCATCACCGCGAACGTGAGCGCGAAGGCCTTCGTCGGGTGTTGAGCGAGGACCCGCAGAACTTCCGCGAAGAGTCCCACGAATCCGATCAGGTGCTCGACGCCGCGATCCGTTTCCTCGGTCATACCCGTGCGCCGCTGGTGTTGCTGCCGATGGAAGATGCCCTGGGCATCGAACAGCAAGCCAACCTGCCCGGCACCATCGACACCCACCCCAACTGGTCCCGGCGCCTGCCCGGTGACAGTGAAGCCTTGCTCGATGACCTGGATGCCGCTCGACGTCTTGAACTGCTCGCCTGTGCGCGACTCCAGGCGGCCGAGCGTGACCAATGAACCAGGCCTTGATCCAACCGCTGCGGGCAACCCTGCGGCTGCAATTTCATAAAGGCTTTACCCTCGACGACGCGGTGCCGCTGGTGCCGTACTTCGCCAGCCTGGGCATCAGCCATGTCTATGCGTCGCCGCTGCTCAGCGCCCGCGCCGGTTCGATGCACGGCTACGACGTGGTGGACCCGACCACGGTCAACCCGGAACTCGGCGGCGAAGCGGCACTGCGCCGTCTGGTCGATGCGTTGCGCCAGCAGAAAATGGGGCTGATCCTCGACATCGTCTCCAACCACATGGCGGTTGGCGGCGGCGATAACCCATGGTGGCTGGACTTGCTGGAATGGGGACGCCTGAGTCCTTACGGCGAGTTCTTCGACATCCAGTGGCATTCCCCCGACCCGTTGATGGAAGGCCAGTTGCTGCTGCCGTTTTTGGGCAGTGACTACGGCGTGGCGTTGCAGGACGGCACCCTGCCCCTGCACTTCGATGCCGCCCACGGTGGGTTTTATGTCCAGCACTACGACCATCACTTTCCAATCTGCCCGACCGGTTACGGCGATCTGCTCAAGCCCGATGATCGACTGAATGCCGAACAAACCGAGCAACTGAAGTTTCTCGCGGATCGTTTTGCGGCCCTGAGCTACCAGACCGACGCCCACAGCCTGGCGATTCCCCTGCAAGAGGAATTGCGTGAGCTGGCGTGCGACCCGGCCGTTCTGCACGCCATCCAACAGCAAATCAGCAGTTATGACTCGCTGACGACAGCAGGCTTTCAAAACCTGCACAACCTGCTGGAACGCCAGAGTTATCGGCTGGCCAGTTGGCGCACGGCGGCGGACGACATCAACTGGCGGCGCTTCTTCGATGTGAATGAACTCGGCGGTCTGAGGGTTGAACGCCCGGCGGTGTTCGAGGAAACCCACGCGAAGATCTTCGAACTGATTTCCGAAGGTCTGGTGGACGGCTTGCGCATCGACCATATCGACGGCCTCGCCGACCCTCGGGGTTACTGCCGCAAACTGCGGCGCCGGGTCGATAGCCTGTCACCGCAGCGGCACCTGCCGATCTACGTCGAGAAGATTCTCGGCGAAGGTGAAACCCTGCACCGCGACTGGTCGGTGGATGGCACCACCGGTTACGAATTCATGAACCAGTTGTCGTTGCTGCAACACGATCCCGCCGGCGCCGAAACCCTCGGTGAACTGTGGAATCGTCACAGCGAACGCCCCGCCGAGTTCATCCAGGAAGCGCAACTGGCGCGCCAGCAGATCCTCAACGGTTCGCTGGCCGGGGATTTCGAAAGCGTCGCCCAGGCCCTGCTGCAAGTGGCCCGGGATGACGTGATGACCCGCGACCTGACCCTCGGCGCGATCCGCCGTGCGTTGCAGGAATTGATCGTGCACTTCCCGGTGTACCGCACCTACATCAGCCCCCGTGGGCGCTCGGCGGAAGACGACGTGTTTTTCCAACAGGCCATGGAGGGTGCGCGGCAGACCTTGGGCGAGGCCGACTGGCCGGTGCTCGATTGCCTGGCCGGCTGGCTCGGTGGCGAACCCTGGCGCAAACGCCCGGTGGGCCGTCAGCGCAAGATCCTCAAGCATGCCTGCGTACGCTTTCAGCAACTGACGTCACCGGCGGCGGCCAAGGCTGTTGAAGACACGGCGTTCTATCGCTCGGCGGTGTTGTTGTCGCGCAATGACGTGGGCTTCAGCACTGAACAGTTCAGCGCGCCGGTCAGCGATTTCCACGACGCCTGCCTGCAACGCCTGGAAGCGTTCCCCAACAACCTGCTGGCCACCGCGACCCACGACCACAAGCGCGGCGAAGACACTCGGGCGCGGCTCGCGGTGTTGAGCGAACGCGGCGGCTGGTACGCCGAACAGGTCGAGCACTGGCGAAACCTGGCGCGGGAACTGCGCACTGACGACCTCTCGCCATCGGCGGGTGATGAGCTGATTCTCTATCAAGCGATCCTCGGCAGTTGGCCACTGGACCTGCGCAGCGACGATCAACCGGCGCTGGAGGACTACGCCAAACGCCTGTGGCAATGGCAGCAAAAAGCGCTGCGCGAAGCCAAGTTGCAAAGTAGCTGGAGCGCGCCGAACGACGCTTACGAACAGGCCACTGAAGCCTTTCTCAATCGCTTGCTGCTGGACCCCGAAGGTCTGCCCTTGCGTTCCGCCCTTGGCGAAGCAGCGCAGTCGATTGCCGCGCCCGGCGCGTTGAATGGCTTGGCGCAAACCTTGCTGCGCATGACGGTGCCGGGGGTGCCGGATCTGTATCAGGGCAACGACTTCTGGGACTTTACCCTGGTCGATCCGGACAACCGCCGGCCGGTGGATTACGCCGCTCGACAACAGGCTTTGCAGGCGCCACTCGACCTGTCCGGGCTGCTGGAGAACTGGCGTGACGGGCGCATCAAGCAACGGCTGATCGCCCACACGTTGAACCGTCGGGCCGAGCACGCCGAGCTGTTTCGCCAAGGGACCTATGAGGCCCTTGAAGTGGTCGGCAGTGAGGCTCATCGCGTGTTGGCGTTTACCCGCTCGCTGGAAGGAGAACGCGCCATCGTGATCGTCCCGATACGCTGTGCAGGTTTGCTGGAAAACAGTGCCACGCCTCAAGTCGACGCGCCGCGATGGGGCGATACGCGGGTGAAATTACCGTTCACCACCCCGAACGAAAACCTGAAGGGACTTTTTTCAAACGCCGCAGTCACAAAAAACATGGAGCTGGAAATCAGCGCCGCGCTGGGGGACTTCCCGGTCAATCTCTTTATCCAAACTATCGACACTTGAGTTCAGTTCAGGAGCATTGCGATGAGTACCGAAGATAAACGCGTTCGCGAATTTGCCTATCAAATCTGGGAGTCGGAAGGGAAACCCGAAGGCCAGGAAGAACGCCACTGGGAGATGGCGCGCAAGCTGGCCGAAGCCGAAGCCCTGGCGCCGAAAAAATCGCCGAAAGCTGCCGGCAGCAAGGGTGCTGCGGCCAAACCGGCTGCCGTCAAGGCTGACAGCAAACTCAATGGTCAGGCCGATGGCAAGGCTGCGGCGTCGAAAGCCAAGGCCAAACCTGCTGCGGCCGCCAAAGTCACCCCGCCGGGTGAAAAGGCCCCCGAGAAAAAACCTCGCGCCGCGAAAAAACCGCCAACGGTTTAACGCTTCACGCCTTGTCCTGATTGATCTCGTGGCGAGTTCGCTCGCCACTGTGGGCGCATTCGCCCGGAATAAAGAGCTTCGTGAACCGAAACACTGCAATCCCTGTGGGAGCGAGCCTGCTCGGGAAAGCGACCTGTCAGCCGGCATTGATGGTGCTGACATACCGCTTTCGCGAGCAGGCTCGCTCCCACAGGGTCTGCACCAGACCGACTGACATCACCGTACTCGTACCCCTTTTTTGCAGGAGCATCTATGACCAATCCAAAGAAAGCCGCGCCAGAACCTCAAGCCGAGGCCTCGCGAATCCGTGAAGGCTTGCCCTTCCCGCTAGGCGCGACCTGGGATGGTTTGGGGGTTAACTTCGCACTGTTTTCCGCCAACGCCACCAAGGTTGAACTGTGCATCTTCGACGACGCCGGCGAAGTCGAACTGGAACGCATCGAGCTTCCGGAATACACCGACGAGATCTACCACGGCTACCTGCCCGACGCCCATCCGGGGCTGATCTACGGTTACCGCGTCTACGGTGCCTACGACCCGGCCAACGGCCATCGTTTCAACCACAACAAATTGCTGATCGACCCGTATGCCAAACAATTGGTTGGCGAGTTGAAATGGTCTGAAGCGCTGTTCGGCTACACCATCGGCCACCCCGACGCCGACCTCAGCTTCGATGAACGCGACAGCGCACCGTTCGTGCCGAAATGCAAAGTCATCGACCCGGCGCACACCTGGGGCAACGACCATCGGGTCAGCGTGCCGTGGGACAAGACGATCATTTATGAGACTCACGTGCGCGGCATCAGCATGCGTCACCCTTCCGTCCCCGAGAATCTGCGTGGCACCTTCGGCGGGTTGATGGTCGATGACGTACTCGAACACATCCGCAAGCTCGGCGTCTCGACCGTGGAATTGCTGCCGATCCACGCGTTCGTCAACGACCAGCACTTGTTGCACAAAGGCATGACCAATTACTGGGGCTACAACAGCATCGCGTTCTTCGCCCCGGACCCGCGCTACCTGGCCAGCGGCAAGATCGCCGAGTTCAAGGAGATGGTTGCGCACCTGCATGAAGCGAATCTGGAAGTGATCCTCGACGTGGTCTACAACCACACCGCCGAGGGCAACGAACAAGGCCCGACCCTGTCGATGCGCGGTATCGACAACGCCTCGTACTACCGCTTGATGCCCGATGACAAACGCTACTACATCAACGATTCCGGCACCGGCAACACCCTGGATTTGAGTCACCCGTGCGTACTGCAAATGGTCACCGACTCTTTGCGCTACTGGGCCACGGAAATGCACGTGGACGGTTTCCGCTTCGACCTCGCGACCATTCTCGGGCGCTACCACGACGGTTTCGACGAGCGCCACAGCTTCCTCGTTGCTTGCCGCCAGGATCCGGTGTTGCGCCAGGTGAAAATGATCGCCGAGCCTTGGGATTGCGGCCCCGGTGGTTATCAGGTCGGTGGCTTCCCGCCGGGCTGGGTCGAGTGGAACGACAAGTTCCGCGACACCGTGCGCGCCTTCTGGAAAGGCGATGACAACCAACTGGCGGATTTTGCCAGCCGCATGACCGCGTCCGGCGAAATGTTCAACCAGCGTGGACGGCGGCCGTATGCGTCGGTGAACTTCATCACCGCCCACGACGGTTTCACCCTCAACGACCTGGTGTCGTACAACGACAAGCACAACGAAGCCAACGACGAAAACAATCAGGACGGCAGCAACAACAACCTGTCCTGGAACCATGGTGTCGAAGGCCCGACCGACGATCCCGAGATCAACGAACTGCGCCAGCGCCAGATGCGCAACTTCTTCGCCACATTGCTGCTATCCCAGGGGACGCCGATGCTGGTGGCCGGTGACGAGTTCGCCCGCACCCAGGACGGCAACAACAACGCCTACTGCCAGGACAGCGACATCGGCTGGGTCAATTGGGACCTCAGCGAAGACGGCAAGGCCCTGCTCAAGTTCGTCAAACGCCTGATCAAGTTGCGTCTGGCCTACCCGATCCTGCGTCGCGGTCGCTTCCTGGTCGGCAATTACAACGAAGACATCGGCGTCAAGGACGTCACCTGGCTGGCCCCGGACGGCAGCGAGATGAGCACCGAACAATGGCAGGAAGCCCACGGTCGTTGCCTGGGCATGTTGCTCGACGGTCGCGCCCAGGAAACCGGTATCCGCCGCAAGGGTGGCGATGCGACGCTGCTGCTGGTGGTCAACGCCCACCACGACATCGTCAACTTCACCTTGCCGGAAGTGCCGGACGGCGGTCACTGGACTTGCATGATCGACACCAACCAGCCGTCGATTCGCGGCCAGGAACGCTTCGAGTTCGGTCACGAATATTCGGTCACCGGCCGCTCGCTGCTGCTGTTCGAATTGCAGCATGAGGAAGACGAGTGAGATGGACCTTCAGACGTTTCTGCAACAGCAACCCACGGACTACGCCGACACTCAGGCGTTAGGCCGATGCCTGCGGGCGCTGGTGGAGGCTGGTCTCGACCGGCTTCCGCTGCCCGGCAGCGGCGAGACGCTGGAACGTTTCCAGCGCCTGGCCGAGGTCGGTGGTCACGACCTCGGGTTGTGCAAATTATACGAAGGGCACACCGACGCGCTGGCGATCATCCAGCAACTCGGCGGCTCGCCAACGCCCGCCAGCACCTGGGGCATGTGGGCCGCCGAACCGCCGCAGGCCAAGGTTCGGGTCAGCCCTTCGGGGCACATGGTGTTGCTCAATGGACGCAAGGCCTGGTGCTCCGGCGCAGCCGTGCTCAGCCATGCGTTGCTTACCGCGTGGGATGGTCAGGACCGCCAGCAATTGGTGGCGGTGGCGCTGGATCAACCGGGGGTGAACATCACCGCTGACGGCTGGCATGCCGTGGGCATGGGCGCCACCGGCAGCGTCGAAGTGTTGTTCGAAGGCGCGGAAGCCCAAGCCATCGGCAATCCCGGCGACTATTTGCAGCGCCCGGGTTTCTGGCAAGGCGGGATCGGGATTGCCGCGTGCTGGTACGGCGCGGCGCAGAGCATTGCCGAGCGCTTGCGCCGTCACTGCGCGCAACGGCCGGAACCCCATGCCCTGGCGCATCTCGGCGCGGTGGACAGTGCCTTGCACGCAGCGGCGGAAGTGTTGCGAGTGAGTGCCATGACCATCGACGCCACACCGCTGGAAGACGCCGAACTGCTCGCCCGACGCGCCCGCGCAGTGGTCGAGCACAGCGCCGAACAAGTGATCCAGCACGTCGGCCATGCCCTCGGTGCCGGCCCTTATTGCAAGGATCGACAGTTCGCCCGATTGATCGCTGATTTGCCGGTGTTCCTGCGGCAAAGCCACGCCGAACGGGACCTCGCCGCCCTCGGCGAACGGGTCGTCAACGGGGCATGGTCGCTATGAAAGCCAATCCCATCGTCGGCCAGGGCACGCCGCTGCACCTCTGGCAAACCTCTCAACATTTGGCGCAATTGCCGGTGGTCGACATTCTTGAACTGGTGCCCGAAGGCTCGCGCGCCGTGATCATCGCCCCGCACCCGGATGACGAAATACTCGGCTGCGGCGGCTTTCTGCAACTTCTCGCCGATGCGGGCCGGTCATTGCAGCTGATTTCGGTCACCGACGGCAGCGCCAGTCACCCCGGTTCCCGGCGTTGGCCCGTGGAGCGCTTGAGCGCCGTGCGGCCTCAGGAATCCGCCGAAGCCCTGCGTCGGCTCGGCTTGCCGCTGCACAGCCTGAAATGGTTGCGCGGCGGTTTTGCCGACAGTCAGGTCGCGGCGCGGGAAGCGGAATTGAGCGTGTTCATCGAGCGTCACTTGCGACCCGACGACGTGGTCTTTACCACCTGGCGTGAGGACGGTCATTGCGACCACGAAGCCGTGGGGCGGGCCAGTGCCGACGCGGCCAATCGGGTCGGCGCGACGTTGCATGAACTGCCGGTGTGGACCTGGCACTGGGCAACCCCGGAAGACTGCTTTGTACCCTGGCACCGCGCCCGCAAGATTCTGCTCGACCCGCGCCTGGTCGCCCGCAAACGCCACGCCATCCATGCCTTCGCCAGTCAGTTGGAAGGTGATCCGCAAATCGGCCTGCCGCCGGTGCTCGCGCCTTATGTGCTGGACCGACTGCTGCAACCCTTCGAAGTGGTGTTTGTATGAGTGTCGAGGATCGCTATTTTGACGGGTTGTTCTCGGGCAACGATGACCCCTGGGCGTTTCGCCAACGCTGGTACGAACAACGCAAACGCGCGATCACCCTCGCCGCCCTGCCCCGACCGCATTACCGGTCGATCTTCGAACCCGGTTGCGCCAACGGAGAGCTGAGCGCCGAGCTGGCCAGCCGCTGCGACCGCTTGCTGTGCTGCGACACTGCAGCCGCCGCCGTCACATTGGCCCGCACACGACTGAGCCTGTTCGATAACGCTGAAGTCCGCCAGAGCCGTTTGCCCGCCGAGTGGCCCGAAGAAAAATTCGACCTGATTGTCATCAGCGAGATCGGCTATTACCTGGACGCCGACGACCTGAAACGCCTGATCGTCCTGGCCGAACAATCCCTGACCGCTGACGGTCAACTGCTCGCCTGCCACTGGCGCCCGCCCATCGACGGTTGCCCGCTGAACGCCCGCCAGGTCCATGACTTGCTGCACGAACATTTGCACTTGCCGCGCCTGGTCCTGCATCAGGAAGCGGATTTCCTGTTGGAACTCTGGAGCAGAGAACCTCGCTCCGTGGCGGCTCTGGAGGGCTTGCGATGATTGGAATCCTGATCCCGGCGCACAACGAAGAAGACTTGCTCGAACCCTGCATCCGCGCGGCCTTGCGTGCCGGCTGTCATGAGCGCCTTGAGGGTGAGCCGGTGCTGGTGCTGGTGGTGCTCGACAGTTGCACCGACCGCTCGGCGCAGATCGTCGCGCAATACCCGGTGCACAGCCTGGCGATCGAAGCCCGGAATGTCGGGGAGGCCCGGGCCGCCGGGGCGCGCTATCTGCTGGAACAGGGCGCACGCTGGATTTCCTGCTCGGATGCCGACAGCCTGGTGTCGAAGGACTGGCTGGTGGCGCAACTGGCCCTCGGCACCGACGCGGTGTGCGGCACGGTCACGGTGGATCAGTGGACCGCGGATTTCGACGAGTCGGCACAGATTCGCTATCGCCAGCATTACCAGGCTCGCGACGGTCACCGGCATATCCACGGCGCCAACCTGGGCATCAGCGCCGAGGCGTATCAGCGCGCCGGCGGGTTCGAACCCCTGGCCTGCGATGAAGATGTGCAACTGGTGCGCCAGCTCGAACTCTGCGGCGCGACGATCGCCTGGAGCCATCAGCCGCAGGTGCTGACCAGCGCGCGCCTGGACAGTCGGGCACGGGGTGGCTTCGGTGATTTTTTGCGGAACATGGTGCAAGTCGAGTAAAAAAAACCGGATCAGATGCAACAGCGAGGCGACGGATACGGTTGTATGAGCAATACTCTTGTTCGCTGCAATCCAGGGTTCGGAGCGCGGCACATTGCTATCAACCAGCCTTCACGGGTCTGCCAGGCTTGAACTATCAAGCGATGCATGACTGAGGGCGAGACAGAACAAGGACGTAACCCATGAAACCGGTTTACCTCAACGAAAGCACCCTGCCGTCACAGATCTGGAACAACGCTCCACAACTCGACAACATCCCCGTCATCAACACTCAGACCCTGGTCCCCGAAGGCGCACGCGCCGTGGTGATCGCGCCCCATCCCGGCGACGAAGTGGTGATGTGCGGCGGCTTGCTGCAGTTGCTCTCCGGCCTCGGCCATCCCTTGCAATTGATCTCGATCACCGACGGCAGCGCCAGCCATCCAGGCTCGCAGCAGTGGTCGGAGAAACGCTTGAGCGTGTTCCGCCCCCAGGAAAGCGTCGAAGCCATGCGCCGTCTCGGCCTGCCGATGCACAGCCTGAAATGGATTCGCGGCGGCTTCACCGACAACGCCCTGGCCGAGCGCGAACAACAATTGAGCCACTACATCGCGCGCTACCTGCGCCCGGGGGATGTGGTGTTCTGCACCTGGCGCGAAGATGGCATCGATGACCATGATGCGGTGGGCCGCGCCGCCGCCAGGGCAGCGGCGATTGTCGGTGTGGCGTACCACGAAATTCCGGTCTGGGCCTGGCACTGGCCGACGCGGGACCAAGGGATGATCCCCTGGCACCGGGCGCGCAAGGTGCGCCTCGACACCTGGACCATCGCCCGCAAAAGCCACGCCACCCATGCCTATGCCAGCCAACTCGACGGCGAACCCGCCATCGGCATCGCCCCGCTACTGCCCAGGGTGCTGCTGGAGCGGATTCGATTGCCGTATGAAATTGTGTTTGTCTGATAGCGCTATTCTCAAAACAACGATGTCCCCCTGTGGGAGCGGGCTTGCTCGCGAAGACGGTGTGTCAGTCACCGTTAATAGCGAATTTGCCGGCCTCTTCGCGAGCAAGCCCGCTCCCACAGTTAATCTGCGGTGGACACAGGTTTTGTGTACGACGCTAATCCCATGTGGGAGCGGGCTTGCTCGCGAAAGCGGTGTGTCAGTCAGCGGTGATGGTGAATGTGCCGGCCTCTTCGCGAGCAAGCCCGCTCCCACAACAGTTGGTCTGCGGGGGCTGCTTTATCGCGGTTCTCCCTGCAATCGGGCTGAACTGCCCGCCGCCGCATCAGTCGCATTACTTGAGCAGTCCTGATTTAGAGGAGCCAACGTGACCAGCGATTCGCTTAAATCCGTGCCACTGAACACCCCTACGGCGATTCATCGACTGCGAGTGCTGACGGTCAATACCCATAAAGGCTTCACCGCGCTCAACCGGCGTTTCATCCTGCCGGAGTTGCGCGAGGCGGTGCGCAGTACCTCGGCGGACCTGGTGTTCCTGCAGGAAGTGGTCGGCGAACACGAGCGGCATTCTTCCCGTTACAACGAATGGCCACAGGTGTCGCAATACGAGTTCCTCGCCGACAGCATGTGGAGTGATTTCGCCTATGGCCGTAACGCGGTGTACCCCGACGGTCACCACGGCAATGCGCTGCTGTCGAAGTACCCGATCCGCGAATTCCGCAACCTCGACGTTTCGATCACCGGCCCTGAGCGCCGCGGCTTACTGCACTGTGTGCTGGACGTGCCGGGCCACGCCGAAGTCCATGCGATCTGCGTGCACCTGAGCCTGCTCGAAAGCCATCGCCAGTTGCAGTTGCAGCTGCTCTGCCAACTGCTCGAATCCCTGCCCGACGATGCGCCGGTGATCATCGCCGGTGATTTCAACGACTGGCAGTTGCAAGGTAATGCCGCCCTCGCGCGGCGCGACTACCTGCACGAAGCTTTCGAACGCCATCATGGCCGCCCCGCCAAGACCTACCCGGCGCGCTTCCCGCTGTTGCGCCTGGACCGTATCTACCTGCGCAACGCGACCAGCCATCACCCGAAAATTCTTGGTACCCGACCCTGGACGCACCTGTCGGACCATCTGCCGCTGGCGGTTGAAGTACACCTGTAAGTCACATTTGTGACAGCGCCATTCGTCAGCGGCGCTACCCGACAGCAGAAAATGCGTCTACACCTTAAAAAGCTATGGAGCAGCGCATTCAATTCGTTAGGGCATAGGCCTCACGTAGTTCATGAATTAGGGTTAATACGCAGTCCGGCGAACCACCAAGGATGACATCCCCGAAACTCGGTAGGGATTCGCCATGCGTCGTTATGCCCGGCTACTGCGGTCAGTACCGCAGATCTTTGTTGTCCCCGCTTCACTGCTGATATTCATCAGCCCTCCCGCCTCCGGTGCCTGCACGTTGATTGCCGGTCCCGGCAACGATTCCTTCCTCTGCGACAGCGGCACCAGCGGCCCATTGACCGATCTGGCGGGTAACAACAGCCTGAGTTTTCCCGCCAACGGCACCGGGCGCATCAACGGCAACGTGACGTTCGGCGCCGGTGCCGACTCGGTGCAGATGGACTCCGGCACCCTCGCCGGCGCGCTGGACCAAGGCAACGGCAACGACAGCCTGCGCATCACCGGAGGGCAAATCGCCGGCGCCGTCAGCCAGGGTGACGGCATCGATAATTTCGTCATGAGCGGCGGGACGATCCAGTCCCTCGCCCAGGGCGACGGTCGCGACACGTTCCTGATGACCGGCGGCACGATCACCGGCGCGTTCGAGGACGGCGATGTGGCGAGGATGACCAACGGCACCATCGGCCGGGTCGACATGAAGCTCGACAACAATATTTTCGACCTGTCCGGCGGACAGATCATCGGCAACCTGGTGACCGGGTTCGGTACCGACACCATCATCGTCTCGGGAGGGCGAATCGGCGGCAACATCAGTGTCAGCGGTGGCAACGACAGCATTACCGTGACCGGCGGCGAGATCGTCGGTGAAATCCGCGCCAGTGTGGGCGACGACACCCTGACCTGGAATGGCGGCGGCATCATCCGCTCGGCGATCCTGATGGACGTCGGCAATGACCGCGCGACCCTGAGCAACCTGGATGAAAGCATCCTCGCCCTGACCCCGAGCCTCGACGGCGGCCCCGGCAACGATGTGTTGACCTTCGACCGCACCACCGCCAGCAGCCCCGCCCGCTACATCAACTGGGAAACGGTCAACCTGAGCAACGGCGCGCAATTGGACCTTGCCGGCAACTTCGTACTGGGCGACAGCGCCAGCGGCACCGGTGTGTTCAACATCGATGGCACTAGCACCCTGACCTCTGCCCAAGGCAGCATCCAACCGTTCACCGCCGGCCAGTTCGCAACCCTGAACAACGCCGGGGTGATCGACCTCACCCGCAGCAATACCCGCACCAACGACACCCTCACGGTGCAGGGCAACTACGCCGGCAACAACGGCCAGTTGCTGTTGCAAAGCGTGGTTGGCGACGACACTTCCCCCAGCGACAAACTGGTGGTGAACAACGGCACCTTGACCGGCAGCACCGTGATCAGTGTCAGCAACCTCGGCGGCGTCGGCGCTCTGACCCAGCAGAACGGCATCCCGCTGGTCCTGGCCCAAGGCACGGCCGTCAGCGATAACAGCGCATTTGTCCTCAGCGGCCCGATATCGGCGGGCGCCTACGATTACCGTCTGTTCAAGGGCGGCGTGACGGCGGGCACCGAGAACAGTTGGTACCTGCGCTCGGCGGTGGTCGCGCCAGCGATCTTGAGCACGCCCAATCCCGATCCGGCCCTGCCGCCGATTGTCGCCCCGGCAGCGGCGACACCCGTGGCGGCGCAAACGCCGACGATCGTGAGCATCCCCAATCCCGACCCGACTTTGCCACCGATCCTCGTGGCAGCCGCCGCGACGCCCACAGTCATCAGCATCCCCAATGCCGACCCGACGCTGCCGCCAACCCTCGTCACAGTGCCAGCGGCGCCGGCCGGCAGTTCGCCGCTGCCGGTGTTGCCTGCCGCCGTGCCGGGTGCGGCGCCGATTCCCTTGTACCGCCCGGAAGTCCCAACCTGGTCGGTGCTGCCTCCCGCCGCCGCGCAATTGACCCTGAGCGCCCTCGGCACGTTTCATGATCGCCAGGGCGATCAGCGCCTGCTGACGGAAACCGGGGCATTCGGCGCCGGTTGGGGGCGGGTCTACGGCAAGAACTTCGATCAGACCTGGGCTGGCACCGTGACGCCACGGCTCAACGGTTCGCTCAACGGTTTCCAGGTGGGCAACGATTTGTACAGCTCGCAAACCGACAGCGGGCAAACCCAGCGCACCGGTTTCTTTGTCGGCCACACCCGCTTGCAGGGCGATGTCGATGGTTTCAACGAAGGCTTTGAAGGCAAGCGCGCCGGCAGCGTCGAGCTGGAAGGCGACAGTTACGGTTTGTACTGGACGCTGACCGATCCCAAGGGCTGGTACGTCGACACGGTGGTGATGGGCACTCGGTTTGATGGCGACAACCGTTCCGAACGCGGCCTCAAGCTCGACAACCGTGGGCATGCCCTGACGCTCTCGGCCGAGGCCGGCTACCCGATCCCGCTGGCCGGCAACTGGGTGGTGGAACCCCAGGCGCAAGTGATCCACCAGAAGATCTCCCTGGACAGCCAGGACGACGGCATTTCCCGGGTGTCCTTCGACTCCGACGGCGCCTGGACCGGTCGCCTCGGCGCTCGCCTCAAGGGGCGCTACGCCGTGAGTGGCCGGCCGCTGGAGCCGTATGTGCGGGCCAATTTGTGGCACACCTTTTCCGGTACCGACACGGTAACGTTTGATCACGTAGACCGGATCGAGAGCGAACAGAAATCCTCCAGCGCTGATCTCGGTGTCGGCGTGATCCTGAGCCTCGCCCCGTCCGTCAGTGTGTACGCCAGTGCCGATTACACCAGCAATATTGACAGCAATCAGCTGCGTGGCGTGGTCGGCAACGTCGGTATCCGGATGAGTTGGTAGGTGTTTAGCCAACTATCAAAAACGCGCGTCTTGGGGTTTTATTGATGATTTTTTGTACAAACAATCACTTATGGACACGCCAGAAAACAGACACTTGCAATCGCTAAAATAGCCCTACCATTTATCGGCCATTTTCTTGACGCAAGGTCACAGGTCTTCTTAGCTACACGTTACTACCCCCGGAAACACACCAGGGACAAACCTTCAGACACCCGTTAAAACGGGCGGCCCCAGGCTTGCCTCAATCCATTCGGTCGCCCCTCATTCGGGGTAGGAGAGACGCCAAAGCGAGAACGGCATGCGTTTGCAAGGTAGACCTCCATGAAAACGTCATTCACCCCACAAGAGATCAAAATCACTTTTTGCACCGTCTCGAGCACCCTCCTGCTCTGTTCGTCCATGGACGTACAGGCCGGCCCCGCCGAGGATGACACCACCCCCTGGTACAGCCAGGAGGTGCCGACATTGACCTTGCCCAACGTCGCCGCCACCTACCCGGGACGCTACACCTTCAACCCGGACCTGCGAAGTTCACACCTGACCATCGAAGACGCCGCGCCGGCGGCCTGGGATCAACTCTACGGGCAGGTGTCACGCCAGGCCCAAACAGATGTTCAGTCCGAAGGTTTTGCAATCCCCGGCTCTGATGATTTCAAAGGCCCGGCCCTGCTGACCCTGCAAAGCGGCAGCGGTCACGTGCAACGGGTCGGGCTGATCGGCGGCACCAGTCAGTACCAGGGCAATAGCGATGGCCTGTTGACCAGTCGTGCGATGGCCGATCCCGGCAATGACACCCTCAACCTGCAAGGCCAGAGCCTCGGCGCGTATTGGAGCCTGACCGGGCCCCAAGGCTGGCACGTGGACTTGACCGCCAGCGGTGGCCGGGTCAACGGCTACAGCCGTGACGCCCAGGGCATGCGGCAGACCGCCGAGGGCAGCGCGATGACGGTGTCGGTGGAAGGTGGCTTTCCTATCGGCCTGGGTGAGAACTGGGTGGTGGAACCCCAGGCGCAATTGATCAATCAGCGCATCACCCTGGACACACCTTATGCCGGCGCGAATAACGCGACCTCCAGCGACCTGTCGTCCTGGAGCGGCCGGGTCGGTGCGCGATTGAAAGGTAGTTACGACATCAACGGCCTGCCGGTCGAACCCTATGTGCGGACCAACTTGTGGCACACGGTGTACACCGGCAATACCGTGACCCTGGACCAGGTGGACAAGATCAGCAGCAGCCGCAATTCGTCTACGGTCGAATTGGGTTTGGGATTGGTGGCCAGGGTGTCGCCCACGGTCAGTCTTTACGTCAGTGCCGATTACAGCAGTGATGTGGATGACAATGATTTGAATGGGTTGATCGGAAGTCTGGGGGTTCGGATGCGGTGGTGAGGGGCTACCCGCAAGAACTGCAGTGCCTGGGCTAACGCCTTCGCGAGCAGGCTCGCTCCCACAATTTGAAATACATTCCAATGTGGGAGCGAGCCTGCTCGCGAAGAACGATGACGCGGTGTTAGAGGATCAACCCTCCGGCCGCAAGATCAACACCGCCAACGGCGGCAGGTTCAGCACCAGCGACAGCGCCTGGCCGTGGCTCGGTTCTTCCTCGGTAAACGCCCCGCCGCCGTTGCCATAGTTGGAACCGGCATAGGTGTCGGCATCGCTGTTGATCAGCTCGGTCCAGCGCCCGGCGAACGGTACGCCAATGCGATAAGCCTGACGCGGCACCGGGGTGAAATTGGCCACCACCAGCGCAGGCCGGCCGTCCTTGCTCCAGCGCATAAAGGCATAGACGCTGTTGACCGCGTCATCACCGATCAACCACTGGAAGCCCTGCGGCGCATCGTCCTGATCGTGCAGCGCCGGTTCTTCGCGGTACAACCGGTTAAGGTCGCCCACCAGTTTCTGCACGCCTTTGTGTTCCGAGTACTGCAGCAGGTACCAGTCCAGTTGCTGATCGTGATTCCACTCGCGCCACTGGCCAAACTCGCAGCCCATGAACAACAGTTTCTTGCCCGGGTGCGCCCACATGAAACTCAGGTAAGCCCGCAGGTTTGCGAATTTCTGCCAACGATCGCCAGGCATCTTGTCGATCAGCGAATGCTTGCCGTGCACCACTTCATCGTGGGAAATCGGCAGGATAAAACGCTCGGACCAGGCGTAGACCAGGCCGAAACTCAGTTCGTTGTGATGATGCGCGCGGTACACCGGATCCTGCTGGATGTAATGCAGGGAATCGTGCATCCAGCCCATGTTCCACTTGTAGTCGAAACCGAGGCCACCCTGTTGCGTGTCCTGGCTGACACCCGGCCAAGCGGTGGACTCCTCGGCGATCACCAGCGCGCCAGGCGCTTCCAGATTGACCACATCATTGAGGTGGCGCAGGAAGTCGATGGCTTCCAGGTTTTCGCGACCGCCATGACGGTTCGGCACCCATTCGCCGGCCTTGCGCGAATAGTCGCGATAAAGCATCGACGCCACGGCATCGACCCGCAGGCCATCGATGTGGAAATGCTTGAGCCAGTGCAACGCCGACGCCAGCATGTAGCCGTGCACTTCGGTGCGACCGAGGTTGTAGATCAGAGTGTCCCAATCCTGGTGAAAGCCTTCCATCGGGTTGGCGTATTCATACAGCGCCGTGCCGTCGAATTGCGCCAGGCCATGGGTATCGGTCGGGAAATGCGCTGGCACCCAATCAAGGATCACGCCGATGTCAGCCTGGTGGCAGGCGTTGACGAACGCGGCGAAGTCATCCGGCGAGCCGTAACGGGCGCTCGGGGCAAACTGCGACAGCAACTGATAACCCCAGGAACCGCCGAACGGGTGTTCCATGATCGGCATCAGTTCGATGTGGGTGAAACCGAGTTCCTTCACATACGGAATCAGTCGATCGCCCAACTCGTGCCAGGTGTACTGACGGGCGACTTCCCCCAGATCATCCAGCTCGCATTGCCACGAACCGGCGTGCAATTCGTAGATCGACAGCGGAGCGCTCGGCTTGTGCTTGTCCGCGCGAGCCTGCATCCACTCTTGGTCTTGCCAGTCGATGCTCAGCGGCGCGGCGACTTTCGACGCGGTGTCCGGCGGCATTTGTGTGGCCAGGGCCATCGGGTCAGCCTTGAGCGGCAGAATCCCTTGGGCACCGAGGACTTCGTATTTGTACGCCTCCCCCGCTTGCAGGCGCGGGATAAACAACTCCCAGACCCCGGTCGGGTGACGCAGGCGCATCGGATGCCGGCGACCGTCCCAGACGTTGAAATCGCCTACAACCGACACCCGTTTCGCATTCGGTGCCCATACGGCAAAGCGCACGCCGTCCACGCCATCGACGTTTTTCAGTTGCGCGCCAAGGCAGGCGCTGAGGTCGCGGTGATTGCCTTCGGCGAACAGGTACAAGTCCATCTCGCCGAGCAGCGGCCCGAAACTGTAGGGATCTTCGGCGACTTGCTCGCCGCCGGCCCAACGGGTGCGCAGCAGGTACGGCTGCGCCCGGTCGAAGTGGCCAACGAACAGCCCCGGCGTCTGGGTGGCTTCAAGGCTGCCCAGCTCTTCGCCGGAATCCTTGGCCAATACCTGGACGCTCAGTGCGTCCGGCAGATAGGCCCGGATGAATTGCCCGCCATGGTCATCGCCGTGGGGGCCGAGGATGGAAAACGGATCGTGGTGTTCTGCGCGTACCAGCGCGTCAATGTCCCGCGCCTTGGGCAACAGCGCTTCTTTGTGATGCCCCTGTTCCTTGTTCGAGAAACTCATGACTACTCTCCACCAAGATCGGAAAAGGGTTTGAGCCCACTCAATAACCCATACAAACCGTGCAACGGCACCGGCAGCCAAGTGGGGCGGTTTTCCGCCTCATAAGCCACTTCATAGGCCGCCTTCTCCAGGCCGAACAACGCCAGTGCGGCGTCCTCGCCTTCAGGATCTTGCCACGCATGACCAAGACTAGCTGCCGCCAGCCGATAAGCGTCGATAAATGCCTGTTGCGCTTCATTCAGATAGCGATCAGCGACCCGTTGCCGCGCCGCTTGGGCATCGGCGGTGTTGTCGACGTTGTGCACGTTGATCGCCATCGCGGCGGCGTAGTCGAAGGATCGCAACACGCCGCTGACATCTTTATACGGACTGTGCTTGCCGCGACGTTCGCTCAGCGGCCGTGCCGGCTCGCCTTCGAAGTCGATCAGGTAAGCATCGCCCTTGATCACCAGCACCTGGCCCAAATGCAAATCGCCATGGACCCGAATCCGCAAACCACCCGCGGCTTTTCTGCCCAGTTCCTGGACATGCCCGAGGATGGTTTTTTTGTTGTCCAGCAAGCGAGTGACCAGTGCTTTGTCCGCCGGGTTCAATTCGTTTTGATGCTGCTTGAGCAACTTCAGCGAATGTTCCAGTTGCGCCGCCACGTCCTTGGCCGAGGCCAGGGCTTGTTTCTCCGTGGTGACCTGCGGGGCGAAATCCGGGTCGTCGGTGGCCGATGCCAGCACCACGTGCATTTCCCCGAGGCGCTGGCCGAGCATGCCGGCGAAATCTTTCAATTCACCCAAAGCGTTGTAGTGCTGCTCCTGCTCGGACATGGCGTCGGCCAGTTCATCCCGCAGGGCGCGTTCGAGGTTGTTCTGGGTCCATTCCCAGGCGTCGCCCTGATTGCTCAAGTAGCCTTGGGCGATCATCAGCAGGTTGTCTTCGCCCTGGCCGTCGCGGCGAATCACCGAACCCAGCAACGGGGAAATGTTGGCAAACCCGGCGCTGGTCAGGTAGGCGCTCATCTCCAGTTCCGGGTGCACGCCCGAGGCGACTTTGCGGATCAGCTTGAGCACCATGCTTTTACCGACCACCACCGAACTGTTGGACTGTTCGGCGGACAGGTAACGCACTTCCGACTCTGCCGTCAGGCCAAGCTTGGCCAGTTGCGCGGTCGGCTCGAAACGGATTTCGCCACCATCGGACGGCAACACAGTGTTGCTGTGCATGCCCTCGACCACGGCGCGGATAAAGTTTTCCAGGGCAAACGCATCGGTGATCAAACCGACCTGCGGCCCGCGCCGAACCCGGGACAGCGCCAATTGTTGCGGCAACGGCGCACCGACCTGATCTTCGGCGATAAAACCGAACGGCAATTGATAACGGCTGGTCTGGCCACCGCTGGTGACTTCGATTTCGCTCAACAGCACTGGATGCTGCGGATCGCCAAAGCGCACGCCGTAGGCCAGGTTGACCTTCTCGATCGCCGCGTCCTTGCCGGCGAACCAGCGACGGTTTTGCAGCCAGTTCGGCAGGATGCCCTGCTCCAGCGTGCCGCGAGACGGCGCTTCGAGCAGTTCTTCCATGCGTTTCTTCAGCACCAGGGTGGTGAAGTCCGGCAGGCTTTGCGCCGGTTCCACGTGCCAGCTCGGCATTTGATTCTCCGCTGCCAGTACAAACCAATAGAAGCCGTACGGCGCCAGGGTCAGGAGGAAATTCAACTGGCCGATCGGTGGGAAGGCGTTCCCGCCCAGCATTTCCACCGGGACCATGCCGGCGTAGGCCGACAAGTCGAGTTCCGCCGCTTGCGCACTGCGGGACACGTTGGCCACGCAGAGAATGATTTCGTGCTTGCCGTCGGTCCCGGTGAATTCACGGGTGTAGGCCAGAATCCGCCGGTTGCTCGGCGACAGCATCTTCAGCGTGCCGCGCCCGAAGGCCTTGGACTGCTTGCGCACGGCGAGCATGCGGCGGGTCCAGTTCAGCAGCGAATGCGGGTCGCCGGCCTGGGTTTCGACGTTGACCGACAGGTAACCGTATTGCGGGTCCATGATCGGCGGCAGCACCAGGCTGGCCGGGTCGGCGCGGGAGAAGCCGCCATTACGGTCGATAGACCATTGCATCGGCGTGCGCACACCGTCGCGGTCGCCGAGGTAGATGTTGTCGCCCATGCCGATTTCATCGCCGTAATACATCGTCGGCGTACCGGGCATCGACAGCAGCAGGCTGTTAAGCAATTCCACGCGGCGACGATCACGCTCCATCAACGGCGCGAGACGGCGGCGAATCCCCAGGTTGATCCGCGCCCGACGGTCGGCGGCGTAGTAATTCCACAGGTAATCGCGTTCCTTGTCGGTGACCATTTCCAGGGTCAGCTCATCGTGGTTGCGCAGGAAAATCGCCCACTGGCAGTTGGCCGGGATCTCCGGGGTCTGGCGCAGGATGTCGGTGATCGGGAAGCGGTCTTCCTGGGCCAGCGCCATGTACATGCGCGGCATCAACGGGAAGTGGAACGCCATGTGGCATTCGTCGCCGTTCAGGCCTTTTTTATCGGTGTCACCGAAGTACAGCTGCGTGTCTTCCGGCCACTGATTGGCCTCGGCCAGCAGCATTCGGTCCGGGTAATTCGCATCGATTTCGGCACGGATCTGCTTGAGGACGTCGTGGGTCTCGGGCAGGTTTTCGTTGTTGGTGCCGTCGCGCTCTATCAGGTACGGGATCGCGTCCAGGCGCAGGCCGTCGATGCCCATGTCCAGCCAGTAACGCATCACCGACAACACCGCTTTCATGACTTGGGGGTTATCGAAGTTCAGGTCCGGCTGGTGGGAATAGAAACGGTGCCAGAAGTATTGGCCGGCGACCGGGTCCCAGGTCCAGTTGGACTTTTCGGTGTCGAGGAAGATGATCCGGGTGCCGTCGTACTTTTGATCGTCATCGGACCAGACATAGAAGTCCCGGGCCGCCGAGCCTTTCTTGGCCTTGCGCGCACGCTGAAACCACGCGTGCTGGTCGGAGGTGTGGTTGATGACCAGCTCGGTGATCACCCGCAAGCCACGCTTGTGCGCCTCGGCGATAAAGCGCTTGGCGTCGGCCATGGTGCCGTAGTCGGAATGCACGCCACGGTATTCGGCGATGTCGTAGCCGTCGTCCCGGCGTGGCGAGGGGTAGAACGGCAACAGCCAGATGGTGTTGACGCCGAGATCGGCAATGTAATCGAGTTTGGCGATAAGACCGGGAAAGTCGCCGATCCCGTCATTGTTGGAGTCGAAAAAAGACTTAACGTGAACCTGGTAAATCACAGCGTCCTTGTACCAGAGCGGATCCTTGATGAACGTTGTGGCCTTGGGTTTCTTCGCCATTTGAAACTCCTGTTGAAACGAGAGAGCGCCCTGACCGAGATCGTTCCCACGCTTTGCGTGGGAATGCATCCAGTGACGCTCTGCGTCACCGCGGCGGACGCGGAGCGTCCAGGGCGGCATTCCCACGCGGAGCGTGGGAACGATCAAAGCAGTGGTCTAGACGGTAATCCGCCAAATCCCGAACGGCTGGTGGGCCGGGTCGATGCGCATGGACTGGTACTTGCCGTACCACGTCCAGCGATGGCCGCTCATCAAGTCTTCACCCTGGGTCTGGGCGTCGTCGGGCAAGCCCATTTCCCACAGCGGCAGTTCGAAATTCGCTTCCTGGACGTTATTCGGGTCCAGGCTGACGGCCACCAGAATGAAGTTGCTGCCATCGGCGCTGCGCTTGCCGAAATACAGTATGTTGTCGTTCCAGGCGTTGTAGATCTTCAGGCCCAGGTGCGTGTGCAGCGCCGGGTTCTGGCGGCGGATGCGGTTGAGCTGGGCAATCTCGGCAATGATGTTGCCCGGCGCATTGAAGTCCCGTGGACGGATCTCGTACTTCTCGGAGTTGAGGTATTCCTCTTTGCCCGGGATCGGCGCCGCTTCACAGAGTTCGAAACCCGAATACATACCCCACAGGCCAGAGCCCATGGTCGCCAGTGCCGCGCGAATCAGAAAACCGGCGCGCCCGGATTCGTGCAAGAACGCCGGGTTGATATCCGGGGTATTCACGAAGAAGTTCGGACGGAAGCATTCACTCCAAGGCGACTCGTTGAGTTCACTGAAGTAGGTGGCCAATTCCGCCTTGGTGTTGCGCCAGGTGAAGTAGGTGTAGCTCTGGGAATAACCAACCTTGCCGAGGCGCGCCATCATCGCCGGGGTGGTAAAGGCTTCGGCGAGGAAGATCACTTCCGGGTGCAGCGCCCGCACATCCGCAATCAGCCATTGCCAGAACGGCAGCGGCTTGGTGTGCGGGTTGTCGACGCGAAAGATCTTCACGCCCTCCTCGACCCAACCGACCACGATGTCGCGCAATTCCACCCAGAGGCTGGGGATCGCGTCGGCGGCGTAGAAATCGACGTTGACGATGTCCTGGTATTTCTTCGGCGGGTTCTCGGCGTATTTGATCGTGCCGTCGGGGCGCCAGTTGAACCAGCCCGGATGCTGCTGCAGCCACGGGTGATCCTGGGAACACTGGATGGCGAAATCGAGGGCGATTTCCAGCCCGTGTTCCGCCGCTGCAACCACCAGCCTGCGGAAGTCTTCACGGGTGCCGAGCTCGGAATGAATCGCCTCGTGCCCGCCTTCGGCGCTGCCGATAGCGTACGGGCTGCCCGGATCGTCGGGGCCGGCGGTCAAGGAGTTGTTCGGACCTTTGCGGTAGCTGCGACCGATCGGGTGGATCGGCGGGAAGTACAGCACGTCGAAACCCATGTCCTGGATCATCGGCAGCCGCGAGTGCACATCGTTGAATGTGCCGTGGCGCGCCGGATCGTCGGTGATCGAGCGGGGAAACAACTCGTACCAACTGGCGAACTGGGCGATGTCCCGTTCGGCATCCAGCGGGAATTCCTGGCTCAGGCTCAGGTAGGCGCGGTGATCGGCCTGGGCCATCAGGTCGGCGCTACGCTGGTGCAGGAACAGCGCCACCTGCTCGGTTTCGAGCAGCCCGGACAATTCATGGTGCAGCCCGGCCAGTTGCTCGCTGAGTTGCCCTTCGCTGCGCTCGGCGGCTTGCTGGACCATGGTCCGGCCTTCCTGCAACTCCAGGCTCACCGGTACGCGGGCGGTGTGTTTCTTTTCCAGCTCATAACAGAAGCTGGCGAACTGATCGATCCAGGCCTCGATGCAGAACACGTGGCGACCCTGGCGCTCGACGCGAAAGCGTCCCTGCCAGCCGTTGTTGCCCAGGTCAGCCATGGTTTCGCTGTGCCAGGACTCCTCGCCCTCGCCACGCCAGCGGATGCGCACGGCCAGTTTGTCGTGGCCGTCGGCGAAGACTTTGCTGGTGACCAGCACGTCCTGCCCCACCACCGCTTTGACGGCAAACAGTCCGCCATCGAGGGTCGGCATCACATTTTCAATCGCAATGCGCGGCAGCAACAAAGCCTGCGACAGCGGCATATGCGGGTTGTAACTGAGTTCGGTCGGTTTTTCAGCGATCATCGAGCATCTCTCCTTTACGCCCCAAGGACGCTCTTTTGCTTGATGTTCATCCACATGGGGCGTTCCGTCCCGGAATGAACTCACTTAGGTTCCGAGCGACAGGCGCCGGTAAAAGTTCACGGGGATTTGCCTGAGTGTTAGCGGGAATCAAATCCTGTGCGCGGTGGTCAACAAACTTAAGCACGAGTTACGCCATGTGCCACAAGGAGCTTGACTGATGAGTATTCCAATCCCGGCTGAAACCCCTGATCCGAACATCGACAACCCGACCATTCCGCCCACCGAACCGGACCCGGTGCCCGAGCAAGAGCCGCCTGGCACGACCCCGCCGCCCATGGAAGAGCCACCGGCCACCATGCCGCCGGTGATCGTCAGTCCATAACGCTCTGATCGTTCCCACGCGGAGCGTGGGAACGATCAGTCCCTGGGGCTACGATCTCTGTCGAGCATGCGCACCACCGCTGGCATGACGCTGAATATCGCTAATGCCAGCAACGTACTGAGCACCGCCGTCGCTTCGCGCCCCAATCCGGCGGAAACACCAATCGCCGCGGTCATCCACAACCCGGCGGCGGTGGTCAGTCCTTTTACGTGCCCCTCGTCGCCCTCGGTGTTCTTCAAGATCGTCCCGGCGCCGAGAAAGCCGATCCCGGCAATCACGCCCTGCACCACCCTGCTCATGGCATCGGCCTGGCTGCCGGACATCTGCGGCACCAGCACAAACAGCGCCGCGCCCAACGCCACCAGCATGTGCGTGCGCACCCCGGCAGCCTTGCCCTTGTGCTCGCGCTCGAAACCGAGAATGCCCCCCAGCACGGCGGCCATCAGCAGGCGCACGGTTATCCGCGTCAGTTGCGAAGCGTCGCCAACGTCGGCGAACTCCGCTTGCAACGTCACCCAAACTTCATGCCACCAAGCATTCATGGCGCAGTCCTTGTAATGATTGATAGACGATGGACCGCGCCGACCATTAATCGGTTGCACAGAACGATGCCCGTCCCGCGTGACCTAACGTTTTAGTCTCCGCTGAAAAAAGGACAGTCCCATGACCGTGCGCATCGAAAACCAGACCTGCTTTTTCACTATCGAAAACGGCGAAGAGATTCGTCTGTGCCCCGACGTCACCATCATCACCGACTCGGAAAAAGCCATGTCGGCCGTGGAACTCAATGGCCAGCGCGTCTACATCACCGAAGCAGAAGCCGACGCATTGACCGTAGCAGGTGCGGTCGACGGTCGTAAGCATTTGAAGGCTACCGACAGTGATTCGGTGATTTGACTGACCCGCATCAACAACCGCCGCGAGCGTCTGGGATAGGCGCTCGCGGCCTGCGTTGGCGGGTGCATCAAGTTGTCGCAGGCATTCGTTAAAAGTCCATCTGATCCGCTTTTTATTGCAATACCTGAGTCTGTTATGCAAACAGATCGCCGCTCATAGTGCACCGGCCTGATGGAGGCTGATGAGCGAACGACCATGAGCGAGAGAATCCCCGTCCGAACCGTAGAAAGCGCCCCGGCAGTCCAGCGCTATGAGCCTTCGCGTCCAAAGATGAAGGCCAAATCCAGCGACAACCTGATCCACACCCGCAGCTTCACCGGCCTGTACCGCACCTTGCGCATGAGCGGTGCCGGTTTCCTGTTCCTCGCCTTTTTTGGCACCGTGTGGCTGAACTGGAACGGCCGCCAGGCAGTGCTGTGGGATCTGTCGGAAAGCAAATTCCACATTTTTGGCGCAACCTTCTGGCCCCAGGATTTCATCCTGCTCTCGGCGCTACTGATCATTGCCGCGTTCGGCCTGTTCGCGATTACCGTGTTCGCCGGCCGGGTCTGGTGCGGTTACACCTGCCCACAAAGCTCCTGGACCTGGATCTTCATGTGGTGCGAGAAAGTCACCGAAGGTGAACGCAACCAGCGCATCAAGCTGCAAGCCGCGCCGTGGAGCCTGAACAAATTGCTGCGCCGCTCGGCCAAGCACACGTTATGGCTGGGCATCAGCCTGCTCACCGGCCTGACCTTTGTCGGCTACTTCACTCCGATCCGGCCACTGGCCGAAGAACTGCTGACCCTGCAAATGGCCGGCGTCAGTCTGTTCTGGGTGATCTTCTTCACCGGCGCCACCTACATCAATGCCGGTTGGCTGCGCGAAGCGGTGTGCATGCATATGTGCCCGTATGCGCGGTTCCAGAGCGTGATGTTCGACAAGGACACCCTGACCATTTCCTACGACGTGTCCCGTGGCGAAAACCGTGGCCCGCGCAAACGCGAGGTCAAACCGGCGGACGTTGGCCTCGGTGATTGCATCGACTGCCAGGTCTGCGTGCAGGTCTGCCCCACCGGCATCGACATCCGCGACGGCTTGCAGATGGAATGCATCGGCTGCGCGGCGTGCATCGACGCCTGCGATTCGATCATGGACAAAATGGGCTACGCTCGCGGCCTGATCAGCTACACCTCGGAGCATGAATTGCAAGGCGGCAAGACCCACCTGCTGCGGCCACGGTTGATCGGTTACACGGCGGTGCTGCTGGTGATGATCGGCGCACTGGCCCTGGCGCTGGTGGAACGGCCGATGGTGTCCCTGGACGTCACCAAAGACCGTGGCATGTACCGCGAGAACAGTGAGGGCCAGATCGAGAACATCTACAGTCTGAAAGTCATCAACAAGACCCAGCAGCGCCAGGAATACCGCCTGAGCCTGGTAGATGGCGAGGGCTTCCAGTTGCAAGGCAAGACCGGGCTGAGCCTGGCTCCGGGCGAGATTATCGACGTGCCGGTGTCGGTGGCGATGACCACGGAACGGCCGAGCAGCAGCTCTCAGACGATCAGCTTCAAAATTGTCGACAGCGATGAGCCGGACATCTACAGCGTGGCCCAGAGCCGGTTTGTTGCGCCGATGAATCGTTGAACCTTTAGACTGCGGCAAGCCTCGCTCCCACATTTGAAACGCATTCCAATGTGGGAGCGGGCTTGCTCGCGAATGGCCGCACCGCCTATTTCCCAGACTGACATCAACCCAGGCACCCGATGAAACGCTACGAAAAATTCGCCGATGACATCGCTGAACTGATCCGCTCCGGGGTGCTCGGCCCCGGCCAGCGCGTGCCGTCGGTGCGCTACGCCAGCCAGACCTACGGGGTCAGCCCGTCCACGGTATTCCAGGCGTATTACCTGCTGGAACGTCGCGGCCTGATCCGCGCCCGGCCGCGCTCCGGCTACTTCGTCAACACCCACGCGCCGAGCCCGTTTTCGGAGCCGGTGATCAGCAGCCAGGTCAACGAGTCCACCGAAGTCGATGTCAGCGAGCTGGTGTTCTCGGTCCTCGACTCGATCAAGGACCCGAACACCGTGCCGTTCGGCTCGGCCTTCCCCAGCCCGACCCTGTTCCCGCTGCAACGGCTGTCCCGCTCCCTGGCCAGCGCCGCCCGGGAAATGGACCCGCGCATGGTGGTCACCGACATGTCACCGGGCAACCCGCAACTGCGCCGGCAAATCGCCCTGCGCTACATGGTCGGCGGCTTGATGCTGCCGATGGAAGAACTGCTGATCACCAACGGCGCCCTCGAAGCGCTGAACCTGTGCCTGCAAGCCGTCACCGAACCCGGCGACCTGGTGGCCATCGAAGCCCCGGCGTTCTACGCCAGCCTGCAAGTGCTGGAACGCCTGAAGCTCAAAGCCGTGGAAATCCCGGTGCACCCGCGTGACGGCATCGACCTTGGCGTGCTCGCGCAAACCCTGGAACGCCACCCGATCAAGGCCTGCTGGTGCATGACCAGTTTCCAGAACCCGATGGGCGCGACCATGCCCGAGGCGAAAAAACAGGAATTGGTGGAATTGTTGCGCAGCCATCAGGTGCCGCTGATCGAGGACGACGTCTACGCCGAACTCTATTACGGCCAGCAAGCGCCGAAACCGGCCAAGGCGTTCGACACCGAGGGACTGGTGATGCATTGCGGTTCGTTCGCCAAGAGCCTGGCCCCCGGCTACCGCATCGGCTGGGTCGCCGCCGGGCGTTATGCGCAGAAAATCGAACGACTGAAACTCATGACCTCGCTCTGCGCCTCGATGCCGGCCCAGGCCGCGATTGCCGACTACCTGCAACACGGCGGCTACGACCGTCACCTGCGCAAATTGCGTTATGCCCTGGAAGAACAGCAAAGCGCGATGCTCGCCGCCATCGCCCGTTACTTCCCGGCACAGACCCGCGTCAGCCAACCGGCCGGCGGCTACTTCCTGTGGCTGGAACTGCCACCGCAGATGGATTCGCTGAAGTTGTTCCAGATGGCGCTGGCGCAGGGCATCAGCATCGCGCCGGGACCGATCTTTTCACCGACCCAGCGCTTCAGGAATTGTATTCGGTTGAATTACGGCAGCCCTTGGGATGAGGCGGCGGAAAAGGCGATGGAGACGTTGGGCAGGATCGTCAGGTCTTTCTGACAGTGCGATGGTGTCTGGGCTATCGCCTTCGCGAGCAAGCCCGCTCCCACAGGGATCGGTGTTGTTCACAAATTATGTATTCACACCAATCCACTGTGGGAGCGGGCTTGCTCGCGAAGAGGCCCGCTCCGACGACGCAAACCTCGAGGGTTAACGCCCACCCCCAAGATCAACGAAAGTCCCGGTCGCATACGAAGCCTTGTCCGACAACAACCAGACAATCGCTTCCGCCACTTCATCCGGCCGCCCGCCACGGGCCATCGGAATCGCCGATTCCAGCTTGCTGACCCGATCCGGATCGCCGCTCAAGGCATGGAAATCGGTATAGATGTAGCCGGGCCGGACCGCGTTGACGCGAATCCCCTCGCCCGCCACTTCTTTGGACAGGCCCAAGGTAAAGGTATCCAGCGCGCCTTTGGACGCCGCGTAATCAACGTATTCACTCGGCGCACCCAGGCGAGCCGCGACTGACGACACATTGACGATGCTGCCACCCTGCCCGCCATGCTTGGGCGACATGCGCAGGATCGCGTGCTTGGCGCAGAGGATCGGCGCCAGGACGTTGGTCTTGAGGATTTTGAGAATACGGAATTCGGACATTTCGTCGACCCGGGACTTGTGCCCGACGGTGCCGGCGTTGTTCACCAGCGCGGTCACCCGGCCCAGCTCGGTGTCGACGCGGTGGAACATGGCGATCACTTCGTCTTCGATGCTGACGTCGGCCCGCACCGCAATGGCTTGCGCACCGAGGGCGCGGACTTGCTCCAGCACACTCTGGGCCGCGACTTCGTCCGCCAGGTAGTTGATACAGATCCGATAACCCTGCCCGGCGGCCAACAGCGCCGTGGCGGCGCCGATGCCCCGGCTGCCCCCGGTGATCACGATGACTTTTTCCATGCTGACGTTCCCCCGTTTCAAGCTTTAGCGGTCGGGGCCAAGAATAACCGTCATTGGTGGGTTTTGCATGACCTGCATCTATCGGGGTGACAACGCAGATGTGTGATGAGGTGCTTTTTTGTGGCGAGGGAGCTTGCTCCCGTTCGGCTGCGAAGCAGTCGTCAATCCAGACAATTCGGGTGCAACAGGGATAACGAAGGAGGCCGCTTCGCGCCCTAGCGGAGCAAGCCCCCTCGCCACAGGTCTATCAGCCGGCAGCCTGTTGCTCGCCACGATGGATGTCGTGCATAAAGCGCTCCGCCGGCAGCGGATGCCCCAGCAGGTAACCCTGCAGCGAATCACACCCCAGTTTGGTCAGGAAGTCCTGCTGCACGCCGGTCTCGACACCTTCCGCCACGATCCGCAAACCCAACGCCTGGCCGAGGGCAACGATGGCCGAGACAATGGCGGCGTCATCGCTGTCGTGTTCCAGATCCCGGACAAAGCCGCGGTCAATCTTCAGTTCGTTGGCCGGCAGGCGCTTGAGGTACATCAGGCTCGAATAACCGGTGCCGAAGTCATCAATGGACAAATCAACGCCCATGTCCGACAGCTCCTGCAGCACCGTCATGCTCGCATCGGCGTCGCTCATGGCGGTGGTTTCGGTGATTTCCAGGGTCAGGCTGTTGGCCGGCAAATGGTGCGTGGCCAAGGCCTTGGCGACGCTCTGGACCAGGCCGACATGACAGAACTGCAAGGCCGACAGGTTCACCGCAATGCGCCAGTCGGTGTAGCCGAGCACATACCATTCGCGCATCTGCCGGCAGGCTTCGTTCAACACCCACTCGCCGATAGGAATGATCAGCCCTGTCTTTTCCGCCAGGTCGATGAACTTGTCCGGCAGCAACATGCCCTGGGTCGGGTGCACCCAGCGCAACAACGCTTCGGCGCCGACCGGGCGACCATTGCTGGCATCGAATTTGGGTTGGTAATACAGGCTGAATTGCTGTTGCTCAAGGGCAGCGCGCAGGTCTTGCAACAGTTGCAACTGTTTGCGGGCGTTGCTGTTCATTGAGGCGTCGAAGAAGCTGTGACCGTTTTTCCCCGCGCCCTTGGCGTGGTACATCGCGGCGTCGGCGTTCATCAGCAATTCTTGGGCGGTCTGGCCGTTGCCCGGATAGAGCGCGATGCCGACGCTCGCGGAAATCTGCAGGTCATGTTCGGCTACTCGGAACGAGCGTGCGATCAGGCTGACCTGCCGCGCTGCCAGGTTCAGCGCATCGTTGGGCTCATTCAAGCGCACCAGCAACACAAATTCGTCGCCACCGATCCGCGCCAGGGTGTCTTGGCTGCGCAGGTCCTCGCGCAACCGCAAGCCAACCTCACGCAACAATTGGTCGCCCATGTGATGGCCGAAGGCATCGTTGACCGGTTTGAAACCGTCCAGATCGATGAACATCAACGCAAAACAGCCACCCTGCTCTTTCACCTTGGACATGGCCAGCTCAATGCGGTCGGCCAGCAACATGCGATTAGGCAGGCCGGTCAAGGTGTCGTGCAGGGCCAGTTGGGTGAGTTCGCGGTTGGCTTCGGTCAGCGATTGCGCAAGATCAGCGGTGCGGGCTTCCAGGCGCGCATCCAGAATCGAGGTCAGCAGAGCGATGCTCAACACCGCCAACGTGGTGATCAACACCAGGTTGTCGAGGCCCTTGCCACTCAAGCCAGTCAGGGCGGCGCCGCAGAAGCTGCCGTCCGGAAAACGCGCCGCCGCCATGCCCGTGTAATGCATGCCGACGATGGCGAAGCCCATGATCACCGCCGCGCCGCCACGGAACAGGCCGACGTATGGCGTGTGCTGGCGCAGGCGGAAGGCGATCCACAACGCCGCTGCCGACGCGCCGACGGCAATCAGTAGCGACGCGCTGAACAGCGTCGGATCGTAATCGATCCCCGGTTGCATGAGCATGGCCGCCATGCCGGTGTAATGCATGGCGCTGATGCCGCTGCCCATGACCAGCGCGCCAAATGCCAGTTGCCACAGCGGCAGTTTCGGTTGACTGACCAGCCACAGGGCAAAGCCGCAAGACAGGATCGCGATCGCCAGCGACAGCACGGTCAGGCTCAGGTCGTAGCCCAGATCAATCGGTAATTTGAAGGCGAGCATGCCGATGAAATGCATCGACCAGACGCCAATGCCCATGGCGACCGCGCCACCGACGGTCCATAGATGAACAGCCCGGCCCTTCGTGGTAGCGATCCGGCCCGTCAGGTCGAGGGCGGTATAGGAAGCGAGTATCGCCACGCACAGCGAGATGAAAACCAGCGTGGGGGAAAAGGTGCCAATGAGCATGTTATTTCTCGTGACAGCCCACCGTACTGCGTCCGTTCTCGGGGGGCAAAGTCGGCGATTGTACTGATTGCGCGGAAGAACGCACTGACAAAATTATCAATTGGCCATCAAGCCGATGAAACGCTTGTTTGACGCCAAAACCCCGTCTTGTGCGGCCTCCGTCTTACGCCCAATCAGCAGCCGTACGCGGTCACTGTAGGAGCTGGCGAAACCTGCGATCTTTTGACTTTTGTTTTCAAGATCAAAAGATCGCAGGCTTCGCCAGCTCCTACGGGGGAGGTAGCGTTAGGGTTATTTGTTATCGCTCATCTCAAGCTGCCCATCCCACCCACCGCCCAGCGCCGCAATCAACTGCACACTGGCAATCAACCGGCTCTGCAACACGTTCAACACACTTTGTTCATTGCTCAGCGCCGTGGCTTGAACCACCACCACGTCCAGATAAGCAATCAACCCGGCCTTGTACTGGTTCTCGGTCAGGCGCAAGGAATCCCGGGCAGCGTCCAACGCTTCCTGACGGACCGCCGCTTCGTTCTCATACACCTTGAGCTGCACCAGGTAGTTTTCCACCTCGCGGAAACCATCGAGCACGGTCTGGCGGTACTTGGCCACGGTTTCGTCGTAGAGCGCTTCGTTGCGATCGACTTCCGCCGAACGTGCGCCGCCGTCGAACAACGGCAAGTCCAGCTTCGGCCCCACCGACCAGAAACGGTTCGGCAAGCTGATCAGGTTGCTGGAGGTACTGCTGCTGTAGCCGCCACTCAGGCTCAAACTCAGATCCGGGTAGTAAGCGGCTTTCGCCACGCCGATGTTGGCGTTGGCGGCGATCACCGAACGCTCGGCGGAAGCGATGTCCGGCCGGCGTTCAAGCAGTTGCGACGGCAGGCTCAGGGGAATCTGCGGCAGTTTCGGGATGTCCTGGGTCTCCGCCAGGTTGAACTCCGCCGGGGCCTTGCCGATCAGCACGGCAATCGCGTTTTCGAACTGCGCACGCTGCCAGATCAAATCCACCAGATCTGCCTGGGTGCTTTTCAACTGCGCCTGGGCCTGGGCTACCGCGTCACGTCCGGAGACGCCGGCGCGGTACTGATTCTGGGTCATTTGCAGAGAGCGCTCGTAGGCCGCGACTGTCGATTCCAGCAAGCGCTTCTGCTGATCGATCACCCGCAGCTGCAAGTAGTTCTGCACCAACTCGGACTGCTGGCTCAAGCGCATGGCCGCCAGATCGGCGAAGCTGGCCTGTGCGCTGGCGTTATCGGCTTCCAGACCGCGACGAAGCTTGCCCCAGATATCCGCTTCCCAACTGACGCCCAACTCGGTGCTGTAGGTATTGCGGATACCGCTGGCGGAACTGCTCAGGCTTGAACTGCTGCTGCCGGCGCCCTGGCTGGAGCGGGTTTTGCCCGCGCTCAGGTCAACCGTGGGGTAGAACGCCGCACGGGCGCTTTTCACCAGGGCCTGGGACTGACGATAACGGGCATCCGCCTGGGCGACGGTCTGGTTGGCACTGTTGAGTTGCTCGATCAGGCCGTTGAGCTGGCGATCACCGTACAACTCCCACCAGGCACCGCGGGCCAGGGAATCGCTCGGGCTGGCCTGACGCCAGCCTTCGGCTTCCTTGTACTGCGCCGGCTCGGCGGTTGCCGGGCGCTGATAGTCCGGGCCGACGGCGCAGGCGCTGAGCATCGCCACACACAGCGCCAGGCTCAACAGGCGCGAGCCCCGGGCCGTGGCAATCGGTGCAGCCAGAGTGATAAGCGAACGGTCAGTCATAGCGGAGTTTCCAGAGCTGCATCGGTACGTACCCCACGCCATTTGTTGAAGCGATGGCGCAGTTTGTCGAGATAGAGGTAAACCACCGGGGTGGTGTAAAGGGTCAGCACCTGGCTGAAGATCAGCCCGCCGATGATGGTCAGGCCCAACGGCTGGCGCATTTCCGCACCTTCGGCACGGCTAAGCAGCAATGGCAACGCGCCGAGGATCGCCGCCAGGGTGGTCATCAGGATCGGCCGCAGACGTTGCAGACAGGCGCTGCGAATCGAATCCAGCGGCGTCATGCCCTGATGCCGCTCCAGCTGCAATGCCAGGTCGATCATCAGGATGGCGTTTTTCTTCACCACGCCGATCAGCAGGAACAGCCCCAACAGCGAGATCAGGCTGAACTCTCCACCCAAGGCGTAGATCGACAGCAACGCGCCGACCCCGGCCGAGGGTAAGGTCGAGAGAATCGTCAGCGGGTGAATGTAGCTTTCATACAGCACGCCCAGCACCAGATACACCGCCACCAGCGCGCCGAGAATCATGAACGGCTGGCTCTTCTGGGTCGCGGCAAAGGCGTCGGCGGTGCCGGCCATTTTCACGATCACGTCTTCCGGCATGCCGAGCTTGGCAATTGCCCGCTCGATGGCGGCTGTGCCCTGCTCCACCGTCACGCCTTCGGCCATGTCGAAGGAAATGCTCTCGGAAGCGAACTGGCCTTCGTGGCTGACCCGGTCGTCTTCCAGGCTGTTTTCGTAGTGAGCGATGGTGGACAGCGGAATCCGCGCGCCTGTGGACGTAATCACCTGGACCTGCTTCAACGTGATCGGGTCCTGGGCGTATTTCGGATTGACCTCCATCACCACTTGATACTGGTTGAGGCTGTCGTAGATCGTCGAAATCTGCCGCTGGCTGTAGGCGTTGTTCAGCACCGCCGTGACCATGTCCATGTCCACACCCAGGCGCTTGGCCTGGTCGCGGTCGACAATCAGCGTGACCTGTTGCGCACCGCGTCCTTCACGGGCGTCAATCGCGGTCAGCTCAGGCAAGGCCCGCAGCGCCGTGACGACTTTCGGGTACCACTCGCGCAATGAACCGAGGTCGGCGCTTTGCAGGATGTAGGAATACTGCGAGGTGGTCTGCTCACGACCGCCGCCGAATTGCAGGTCCTGGTCCGCCATCAACATCAACTGAGCACCGGCAACCTTGGGCATTTCCTTGCGCAGGCGTTCGATCACCTTTTGCGCGGAAATATTGCGTTCCTTGATCGGCTTCAAGCGCACCAGCATGAAGGCGTTGTTGGTGCCGTTGGTGCCGCCGATGAACCCGGCCACGCTTTGTACTGCATCATCCTTGAGCACGGCGCGGCGGAAGATTTCCATCTTCGGCTGCATCACGCTGAACGACAGACCATCGTCGCCACGCACGAAACCGATCAACTGGCCGGTGTCCTGCTGCGGCATAAAGGTTTTCGGCACCACCACATACAGCGCGACGTTCACACCAACGGTCACGATCAGGCTGAGCAACGTCAGTCGACGGTGGCGCAATACCCAGTCGAGGCTGGTGGCGTACTTGCCGACCATCCATTCGTTGGCGCGCTGGCTCCAGCGTTGCAACCGGTTTTCCTGCCCCGGCGTGTGCGGCTTGAGCCAACGGGCGCAGAGCATCGGCGTCAGGGTCAACGACACAATCAGCGAGACGACGATGGACGCCGCCAGGGTGATGGAAAACTCGCGGAACAGACTTTCGATGATCCCACCCATGAACAGGATCGACAGGAACACCGCCACCAGCGAGACGTTCATCGACAGCAAGGTGAACCCGACTTCCTGGGCGCCGAGGTACGCGGCCTTCATCGGCGGCATGCCTTCGTCGATGTGCCGGGAAATGTTCTCCAGCACCACGATGGCGTCGTCCACCACCAGCCCTGTGGCAAGGATCAGCGCCATCAGCGACAAGTTGTTCAGGGAGAAACCGTAGAGGTACATCACCGCAAAAGTGCCGACCAGCGACACCGGCACCGCCAGCGTCGGAATCAGCGAGGCGCGGAAGTTACCGAGAAACAGGAACACCACCAGAATCACCAGGGCCACGGCGATCAGCAGGGTCATTTCCGCTTCGTGCAACGTGGCCTTGATCACCGGCGAACGGTCCATGGCCAGGTTCAACTTGACGCTAGCCGGCAACACCGCCTGCAACGCCGGCAACTGCGCCTTGATCTCGTTGACCGTCTCGATGATGTTGGCGCCGGCCTGGCGGTTGATCACCAGCAACACCGCCGCGTCGTCGTTGAAGAAACCGCTGTTGTAACGGTCCTCGACGCCGTCGCTGACCGACGCCACATCCTTCAGGCGCAGGGCCGCGCCGTTGTTGTAGTGGATGATCAGCGACTCGTAGTCCTTGGCCTTTTCCAGTTGATCGTTGGCCTGGACCTGCCACAAACGCTGGTCGTCCTCCACCGAGCCTTTCGGGCGGCGCACGTTGGCGTTGGCGATGGTGTTGCGCACATCGTCCAGGGCCACGCCATACTGGTTGAGCGCCTGGGGTTCGAGTTCGATGCGCACCGCCGGCAGGGAGCTGCCGCCGATCTGCACTTCACCCACGCCCTGCACCTGGGACAGGCTCTGGGACAGGATCGTCGAGGCCAAATCGTAGAGCTGGCCTTTCTCCAGCACGTCCGAGGTCAGGGACAACACCATGATCGGCGCTTGCGACGGGTTGACCTTCTTGTAGGTCGGCATGCTGCGCATCCCGCTCGGCAGCAGGTTGCGCGAGGCATTGATCGCCGCTTGCACTTCCCGCGCCGCGCCGTTGATGTCGCGGTCGAGGTCGAACTGCAAAATCACCCGGGTCGAACCCTGGCTGGAGCGGCTGCTCATGGTGTTGACCCCGGCGATGGCGCCGAAGGAACGTTCCAGGGGCGTGGCCACGGTCGAAGCCATCACTTCCGGGCTCGCACCGGGCAGGCTGGCCTGGACCACGATCACCGGGAAGTCCATCTGCGGCAGCGGCGACACCGGCAACAGGCCGAAGCTCACCCCGCCCAGCAGCATGATCGCCAGACTCAGCAACATGGTCGCGACCGGGCGCTTGATGAAAGGTCCGGACAGGTTCATGGCTGCTCTACCGCTTCCACGGTTTCAGCTCTGCGGCCCCAGCGTCGACCGAGACGATCGAAGTACAGGTAGATCACCGGGGTGGTGAACAGCGTCAGCACCTGGCTCACCAGCAACCCGCCAACCATCACCAGACCCAAGGGTTGACGCAATTCCGCGCCGGAACCGGTGGCCAGCATCAACGGCACCGCACCGAACAACGCGGCAAGGGTGGTCATCAGGATCGGCCGGAACCGCAGCAGCGCCGCTTGATAAATCGCCTGCTCCGGGGCCATGCCCTGGTTACGCTCAGCGTCGAGGGCGAAGTCGATCATCATGATCGCGTTCTTCTTCACAATGCCGATCAACAGGATGATGCCGATGATCGCGATCATCCCCAGGTCGTTGCCGGTCAGCAGCAGCGCCAGCAAGGCGCCGACCGCCGCCGAGGGCAGGGTCGAGAGGATGGTGATTGGGTGAATGTAGCTCTCGTAGAGCACGCCGAGCACGATGTACATGGTCACCACCGCCGCGAGGATCAGCAGCAAGGTGCTCGACAGCGATGCCTGGAACGCTTCCGCCGCACCCTGGAACTGGGTCTGCACGCCAATCGGCATGCCGATGTCTTTCTGCACTTGATCGATAACTTCAACCGCATGCCCCAGCGCCACGCCGGGCGCCAGGTTGAACGACATCATCACCGCCGGGAACTGGCCGATGTGAGTGATCGCCAATTGGGTCTGGCGCTGCTCCACATGTGCGAGGCTGGACAGGCGAACCTGGCCACCATCGATGGTCTTGACGTGAATCTGGTTCAGCGCGTCCGGGCCGATTTTCTCGCCGGATTGCGATTGCAGGACCACGCGGTACTGGCTGGCCTGGGTGTAAATCGTGGAAATCTGCCGCTGGCCGAAGGCGTCGTACAACGCATCGGTGATATTCGACACCGACACGCCGACCCGCGACGCCGCGTCGCGGTCGATCACCAGGTACACCTGCAAACCCTTGTCCTGCAAATCGCTGGCGACGTCGGTTAGTTCCGGCCGCTGGGCCAGGGCTTCCACCAGACGCCCGCTCCACAGGCTGAGCAATTCCGAATCCGGCGACGACATGCTGAATTGGTACTGGGTGCGGCTGACCCGGTCTTCGATGGTCAGGTCCTGCACCGGCTGCATAAACAGGCGGATGCCGACCAGTTTGTCCACTTCCGGTTGCAGGCGCGCAATGATCTTGGTCGCGCTGAGGTCCCGCGCACTGTGGGGCTTGAGGTTGATCAGCATGCGACCGCTGTTCAGCGTCGAGTTGTCGCCGTCCACGCCGATGTAGGAGGACAGGCTTTCCACCGCCGGGTCCGCGAGGATCACTTTCGCCAGTTCTTGCTGACGTTCACTCATCGCCGCAAAGGAAATCGACTGCGGCGCCTCGGAAATGCCCTGGATCACTCCGGTGTCCTGCACCGGAAAGAAGCCCTTGGGCACGACCATGTAAAGGAATACGGTCAGCCCGAGGGTGGCGATGGCCACCAGCAAGGTCAGCGGCTGGTGCTTGAGCACCCACTGCAATTTGCGCCCGTAGGCGGCGATCATCCAGTCGATGGTCGCGCCACTGGCCCGGTAGAAACGGCCCTGCTCTTCTTCCTTGGGTTCACGCTTGAGCAGCCGCGCGCACATCATCGGCGTCAGGGTCAGGGACACCACCAGGGAAATCAGGATCGCCACCGCCAGGGTGATGGCGAATTCACGGAACAGCCGCCCTACTACGTCGGCCATGAACAGCAGCGGAATCAATACCGCAATCAGCGACAGAGTCAGGGAAATAAGCGTGAAGCCGATCTGCTTGGCGCCCTTGAGCGCGGCATTTAGCGGACTGTCACCCTCTTCGATAAATCGGGAAATGTTCTCCAGCATCACGATCGCATCGTCCACCACGAAACCGGTGGCGATGGTCAGGGCCATCAAGGTCAGGTTGTTGACCGAGAACCCTGCGAGGTACATCACGCCGAAAGTGCCGATCAGCGACAACGGCACCGCAACTGATGGAATGATCGTGGCGCTGGCCCGGCGCAGGAACAGGAACGTCACCATCACCACCAGAGCGATGGCGATCAGCAGTTCGTGTTGCACGTCGGTGACCGAGGCGCGGATGGTCTGGGTGCGGTCGGTGAGGACCGTGACGTCAAGACCCGCCGGCAGGTTGTCGGTGATGCTCGGCAGCAGGGCCTTGATCCGGTCCACCACTTCGATGACGTTGGCCCCGGGCTGGCGCTGGATGTTCAGCAACACGGCATGGTTTTCATTGGCCCACGCCGCCAGTCGTTCGTTCTCGGCACCGTCGACAATCTCGGCCACGTCCTTGAGACGCAACGGCGCGCCGTTGGCGTAGGCGAGGATCAGGTTGGCGTAGTCCTTGGGCGAAGTCAGTTGATCGTTTGCATCGAGCATCGACACCCGGGTCGGGCCGTCGAAGTTACCCTTGGGCTGGTTGACGTTGGACGCGCCGATCAAGGTGCGCACGTCCGACAGGTTCAAGCCATTGGCCGCCAGGGCCTCCGGATTGACCTTGATTCGCACGGCCTGACGCTGGCCGCCGGCAATGCTGACCATGCCGACACCGCTGATCTGGGCGATTTTTTGCGCCATGCGCGTATCGACCAAATCATTCAGTTTGGGCAGCAGCATGGTCTTGGAGGTGATGGCCAGGGTCAGCACCGGGGTGTCCGCCGGGTTGACCTTGTTGTACACCGGCGGTGCCGGCAGGTCCTTGGGCAACAGGTTGGCCGCGGCGTTGATCGCGGCTTGGACCTGCTGTTCGGCGACGTCCATGTTGATGTCGAGGCTGAAGCGCAGGGTCAGCACCGAGGCACCGCCCGAGCTGGTGGACGCCATTTGCGTCAGGCCGGGCATCTGCCCGAACTGGCGCTCAAGGGGCGCCGTTACCGCGCTGGTCATCACGTCCGGGCTGGCGCCGGGATACAACGTCATGACGCGGATGGTCGGGTAATCGACCTGGGGCAAGGCCGACACCGGCAGCAAACGGTAGGCGATGATGCCGGCCAGGATAATGGCCAGCATGCTCAGGGTCGTGGCGACCGGGCGAAGGATGAACAGCCGCGAGATGTTCATGCGCCCTTCTTCACCTTGTCGTTGGCGGTCGCTTCAGTGGTTTTCGCCGCAGATTTGCCTTGCAGGTGTTCGGTCGGGGTGGTCGGCACATCCTGGCTGTCGTTGACCACTTCCACTTCACTGCCTTCCTTCAGGCGATCGGTGCCTTCCAGGACCACGCGATCACCGACAGCCAGGCCTTCGGTGATCACGGTGTTGTCGCCATCGCTGGCGCCGACTTTCAATTGGCGAATCTTGACCTTGTTGTCCCCGTCCATGGCGTAGACGAAGGTGCCGTTGGTGCCGAACTGGATCGCCGCCGACGGTGCGAGCACCACGCCTTTGAGGGTGTCGGCCAGCAGGTGCACGTTGACGAACTGATTCGGGAACAGGGTCAGGTCGCGGTTATCGTAGCGCGCCTTGAATTTCAGGGTGCCGGTGGTGACGTCGATCTGGTTGTCCAGGCTCTGCAACACGCCACTGGCCTGCATCTTCATGTCGCCACGGTCCCAGGCTTCAACGGGGAGTTTGGCGCCGGTGTGATAGCGGGCCAGCACCGTGTCGAGGCTGTTTTCCGGCAAGGTGAAGACGACGCTGATCGGTTGGGTCTGGGTGATGATCGCCAGCGCGGTGGTGTCGTTGGCGGCGACGAGGTTGCCGACGTCCAGCTGACGCAAACCGACGCGCCCGGTAATCGGCGCGCGGATCTTGGTGAATTCGAGATTGAGTTTGGCGTCGTTGACCGCCGCCTGGTTGGTCTTGACCGTGCCCAGGTATTGGCCGACCAGCGCCTCGGCGGTGTCGAGGGTCTGCTTGGCGATGCTGTCTTCTTTGAACAGGCCGCGATAGCGCTCGACGTCGACCTGGGCGTTTTTCAGTTGTGCCTGGTTTTGCAGCAAGGTGCCTTCGGCCTGGAGCAAGGCGTTCTGGTAAGGACGCGGGTCGATCTCGGCCAACAGGTCGCCGGCCTTGACCATTTGCCCTTCCTCGAAGGCAATCTTCATCAGTTCGCCCGCCACGCGGCTGCGCACGTTGATGGTGTTCAGCGCCGTGACCGTACCCAGCGCCTTGTAATACAGCGGGAAGTCACCCTTGACCGCCGGAGCCACTCGCACCGGGATCGGCCCGGTCGCGCCGCCAAAACCCGGACGCATGCCCCCGGCCTTGCCCGTATGCCCGGCGACGGCTTTCGGCTTTTCACCCGTTTTATGGTCGGTACCGGCAGGCCAGAATTTCCAGCACACGGCAGCGACGACCAACAGGACAAGCAGGCCGAACAGCCAGCGACGGGGACTACGGGAGGAGGATTGCATTGAATGATCAACCATTGGGCGCGTGGGCTTCTTCTACGGGAGGCTGAACGATAAGCACTGGCGCGCATTAAGCAAAGCGGCTTTACCGGCAATTTACCTTCGGCTTACGTAACAGGAGATTTATCTAAGACACTGAAGCACAAATGAAAACGGCCTGGACAGAGCCAGGCCGTTAACAATTGTAAAAACCTTACTTCAGAACGGCGAGTGCCGCTTCGTAGTTAGGCTCTTGACCAATTTCACTTACCAGTTCGCTGTGCAGCACGTTGTCGTTTTCATCCAGCACCACGACGGCACGGGCGGTCAGGCCTTTGAGCGGGCCGTCAGCAATGGCTACGCCGTAGTTTTCGATGAACTCGGTGCCACGCAGGGTCGACAGGTTCTGGACGTTTTCCAGGCCTTCGGCGCCGCAGAAACGGGCTTGGGCGAATGGCAGGTCAGCAGAGATGCACAGTACGACAGTGTTGGCGACGTCGTTGGCCTGGGCGTTGAACTTGCGAACCGAAGTGGCGCAGGTCGGGGTGTCGACGCTTGGGAAGATGTTCAGCACTTTGCGCTTGCCGGCGAAGTTCGCCAGGGTCACGTCCGACAGATTGCCGGCAACCAGGGAAAAGGCTGGCGCCTTGGAACCGGCTTGTGGCAGTTGGCCGTTGACTTGAACCGGGTTGCCTTTAAGAGTGACTTGAGCCATGAACGGAGTCCTTCTGATGGTGTTGTTGGAAATCTGAAGAGGCCGAAGTTAACCACGAAATGGCCCGACGACCTATGGCCAGATACAAATTGTGAAGTGTCGCTGGCTAAATTGGATACAACTCGCACAAATGACACACAAAACCCTGTGGGAGCGAGCCTGCTCGCGAAGGCGAACTGTCAGTCACCGTCACTGTTGAATGTAAAACCGCATTCGCGAGCAGGCTCGCTCCCACAGTGGTCCGCGTGCACATCGTGTTATTTCAGCAACCGCAACATATTCCGATGCCGCGCCTCGAAAATCCGCCGCATGTAGGCATTGACCAGCAACCACTCCACCGCCGCGCCGCCAATCGCCGCATACGTCACGCGGTCGGTATATAGCGTACCGCCCTCTCCCGCCACCACCCGGTGTTCATGACGAAAGGCAGACATCGGACCCTTGAGCATTTCGTCGATGAAATGCGTGGCGCTGACCTCACGAATCACCACCATCCAGTTCGACGGGATGACGTTGAACAGCCAGTGCCGAAAACGAAACTGGCGACCGGTTTCGACACGCAGATTATTGAGGTCGATATCGCCCAATGGCGTGATGCGTTCGGGGAAGATCTTCGGGAAGTTGACGCCTTCCAGGCAGAAATCGAGAACCTGCGTGGGCGTGCGGCCGGGGATCAGCGTCGTGAGTTCAAGAACGGGCATGGGCATTCCATTGACGAGTGGCGTCGCAGCGCAGGAATACTTAATAACGAAAATAATGTCGAAGAATTTGTCGATTCCGCAAACCTCCATTCGACTAGGCAGGGAATCACTCACCTCCAGCGGAGATAAAACCATGCAATTCATGATCATTGTCAAAGCCAGCCCGGATTCCGAAGCCGGCGTCATGCCCACCGAGGAACTGCTGACGGCGATGGGCAACTACAACGAAGAACTGGCCAAGGCCGGCATCCTTCTTTCGTGCGATGGCCTGCAACCCAGCAGCAAAGGCGCCCGGGTACGTTTCTCCGGCGACAAACGCATCGTGATCGACGGCCCGTTTGCCGAAACCAAGGAGTTGATTGCCGGCTATTGGCTGTGGGAAGTGAAGTCAAAAGAGGAAGCCATCGAGTGGGTCAAGCGCTGCCCGAACCCGATGCCGGGGACCGAGGCTGAAATCGAGATTCGCCCGGTGTACGGGCCTGAGGATTTTGGTGCCGAGTTCACGCCAGAGCTGCGGGAGCAGGAAGAACGGATACGGGCGCAGGCGAAGAAAATTTGAAAAGGTCCGGTAAATGCATAGACCCGTTTAAGGTTTTTTTAATGAGGTTACGAAAGATTATCGGGAGACTATTAATCTCGAACACCTCAAATCAGAACTGTCTTCCTGCGCTCAAATAATTGAAGATCACCCACTCTCATGGAGTGGGTGAGTTTCGAAACGCTCTAGGCAAAAATATAATTACTTTGAATCCGATCATTCGGAGGAAATTATTATTTTTCTATCCCACTGACACTTCCTTTTATTACCTTTACTAACCATGAATTGTAAATGACTCGCTACCTCGCGGATCACCGGCGCCACTTCTGTCAAAGATGATCTCTACTTTTACTGTCAGAGAACCGGAATAAGCGAAAGTCGTTGAGTTGACCCAACTGTGCCATACACCATCCTGCCGACAATCATCTTTCTCCCACAGTTTTCTGCCGCCCGCCGTAACAATGACATTGGCATTATTTCCCCCTCGGCCAGTGTAAATGGTGATTCCATACCTCGTCGTAGTGAGGGTGATACTTCCACCGCTAATAGCCCACTCCACCCGAGCCCCACCCCTGAAATGGTATTGCTCCATCTTTGAGAGCTCTACCACAAAATCTTTGTAACCACCTGACTTCGGTTCGAGTTCATTCTCCAGAATCTTTGCATCGGTCATGACTATGACCTCCTCATCAACGCTCTAAACTTGATAAATACCTTTCCTCTATCAAGCTGACAGAGCCGACAGTACACATACTGTTAGAGTTCAACGACTGTCAGAGCTGACAGTTATTCATACTTTTTCTCTATAACAGTAATGAAAAAAACATACTAAAAATTAGCTAGTACTGGATAACCTCGATCCACCTGAACAGGATTCACTGTGGGAGCAGGCTTGCTCGCGAAGGCGTCGTTTCAGTCAGCATCTCTGTCAACTGATATACCGCTTTCGCGAGCAAGCCCGCTCCCACATTGAATATTCAACGGGCACAACAATTGTGCCCGTCCCGCCCCGATAAACCCGCACGAATACTCACTCTCCTCCTCAGCTCCCCTCCCCAACCTTCTGATTCGCATTAACTTTTTAGTACACAGAAAAAACGCCAATCCGCTCACAAAACCAAAGAATTAACCCTTTCGACTGGATAACTCATGGTTAGCTGCTAGCTTCAACTGACGTGTCCTACAGGCTTGATTAGGAAAGAGACTACGCAGTAAAGGCCAAAAATATGGCCAAGTTCGTCCGCTGAGCCACCAAGGAACCGGGGAATCATGTCGAAAAATCAAGGAGCGCACGCCTGTTTGCTGGCGGCACTGTTGACGTCTGCCTTTTGTGCTTACGCCGATAACGCCGAGGAAGCCAACAAAAGCAACAACCCGCTGAACCTGGCGCCGGGCGCGAACCTGCAGGACTACTACACGCCCAAACTCTACGATACCAACGTCCACACCAATGACGCGTTGCTGCGTGGCACTTTGCCGGTGGCCCCCAACGATTTCATCGGCGTCCCGCAATTGCTGCGCGCGACCTTGCCGATCAGCACCCGCCCCGACCCGCACAACGGTTACAGCACCGGCATCGGTGACCTGAACCTGTTCGATATTTTCCTGCTCAAGACCGACGGCATTCAGTTGGGCATCGGCCCGCAAATCACTGCGCCCACTGCCGAGCAGGACGAATTGGGCACCGGCAAATGGCAGGCCGGCCTGGCCGCCATCGCGATCGACTCTTCGCCCCGGGGCCTGCTGGGCGCGCTGGTGCAATACCAGAGTTCGTTCGCCGGGGACCATGATCGCGCCCACGTTGAAACCGCGACGATGCAACCCTTCATCATTCATAACCTGCCAAAGGGCTGGTATCTGCGCTCGACCGGTACCTGGACCTTCGACCTGAAGAACGACACCCATTACATCCCCATCGGCTTCGGTGGCGGCAAGGTCTGGAAGTCCGGGACCAACATTTTCAACGCTTTCGTCGAACCCCAGTGGACCGTTGAACGCAAGGGCGATGGCCTGCCGCAGTTCACGCTGTTCGCCGGGATCAACGTCACTTTCGGCAAATGAGGACATCTTTATGAACATTGCATTGCGTGCAGCCGGGTTCAGCATCATGGCGACGTTCGTCAGTTGTGGCGTGGGCGCTCAAGCCCAAGGCCTCGATCCCCATATTGGCGGCGAATTCAAGACCTGTGCGAGCGGGCTTGCTCGCGAAAGCGGTGGGTCAGCCAACACTGCTTTTGAATGTGCCGGCCTCTTCGCGAGCAAGCCCGCTCCCACAGGAATTGTGCAGCATTCAATACAAAGGACACCCTATGCGCATTAAGAACGCCCACCTCCTGATGCTCGCCAGCCTCTCACTCCTGCTGAGTTGCAGCGCCTGGGCCGACTTCAGCGCCACCCCGGAAGAAGCCCGGGGCATCGCCAAGGAAGCCTACCTCTACGGTTTCCCGGTGGTGGAGATGTACAAGACGCTCTAAACCCAGGCCGTGGACAAGGCCGGTTCGAACTTCAAGGCGCCGTTCAACAAGATCGGCAACACCGCCAAGGTCTTCACCCCGGCGGACACCGCGTTTGTCACGCCCAACTCCGACACGCCCTACTCTTTCGTCTGGATGGACCTGCGCGCCGAACCGGTGGTGCTGACCCTGCCGCCGATTGCGGAAAACCGTTACTACTCGGTGCAGTTGATCGATCTCTACACCCAGAACTTCGCCTACCTCGGCACCCGCAGCACCGGCAACAAGGGCGGCACGTACATGATTGCCGGCCCGGACTGGCAGGGCCAGCAACCGGTGAACATCGATCGGCTGGTGCGCAGCGAAAGCAACATCGCCTACGCGTTGTATCGCACGCAGCTGTTCGACAATGCCGACTTGGCCAAGGTCAAGCTGATCCAGAACGCCTACAAGGTGCAGACGCTGAGCCAATACCTCAAGCAACCGGCGCCAGCCGCCGCGCCGAAGGTTGATTGGCCCAAGCCCACCGCCGATATGAGCGACACGCCCGACCTGTTCCGCTACCTGAATTTCATGCTCGGTTTCGCCCCGCCCCAGGACGTGGAAAAGGACCTGCTGGCGCGCTTCGCCAAGATCGGCATCGTCGGCGGCCAGCCATTCAAACTTGTCTCCCTCACCGCCGAGCAACGCAAGGCACTGGAGGACGGCATCGCCGACGCCAAGGCTGAATTCGCCCAGTTCAAGAAGGACAAGATCGACACGCACCAAGTCACCAGCGGTGACTTCTTCGGCACCCGCGACCACCTCAAAGGCAACTACCTGTACCGCTACGTTGGCGCCAATATCGGCATCTTCGGTAACTCCGCCGAAGAGGCGAATTACATCGGCTACTTCGTCGACAACCAGGGCAAACCGGTCAACGGCGCCCGCCACAGCTACACCCTGCACTTCAACAAGGACGAATTGCCGCCGGCCGACGCCTTCTGGTCGCTGACCATGTACGACGGCAAGACCAAGTTACTGGTGGCCAACCACATGAAGCGCTACCTGATCAACTCGCGGATGTTGCCCAAGCTCAAGCGCGATGCCGACGGTGGGCTGACCCTGTACGTGCAGCATTCGGAGCCGGTGGGCGACAAGAAAAGCAACTGGCTGCCAGCGCCCCACGGGCCGTTTTATGCCGTGCTGCGGATCTACCTGCCGAAGCCGGAAATGGTCAGCGGCCAGTGGCAGATCCCGTTGCTGACGCCGATTGGCCAGTAAGCCGTAACCCGTCATACAGAACTTTGCAGGAGCACAAGCATGCGTTTGAACACATCAAGGATGACGGCACTGACGTTGGCCATGACCCCGTTGCTGAGCCAGGCCGATAACGCCCGGGACTGGCAGAACCTGCCGACCGACCTGAACATGGTGTTCGGTTATTACAACCGCATCGACACAAACACGCCGATCGACACCGCGCTGCCGATCGATGGCCTGTCCCTGAACGCTGACCTATATATCGCCCGATATGCCCGCTCGTTCGCGGTGGACGGGCGCAACAGTGCGATCCAGATCCTGCAACCTTACGCCGACATTTCCGCGTCGTTCGACAACGCGCAGTTTTTCGACGGCACCAAGCACAATGGCGGCATGGCCGATACCCAATTCGTGCTGGTGCACAACCTGTTCGGTGGCCCGGCGCTGACCAAGGAAGAGTTCGCCAACTGGACCCCGGAAACCTTCCTCACCGGCGCCATCTGGATCACCGCGCCCACCGGGGATTACGACAAGGACCGGATCATCAACATCGGCTCCAACCGTTGGGCGTTCAAGCCGGAAATCGCTTTTGGCACGCCCATCGGCCCGACCTGGCTGGAGTTCAACACCTACGTGTCGATGTACGGCGACAACAACGACTACCACGGTGACGGCAAGCTCGAGCAAAAGCCGCTTTATGCCATCGAAACCCACTATAGCTACACCATCAACCGTGCGTTGTGGGCCTCGCTTGATGCCACGTACAACCGTGGCGGCGAAACCAAAATCAACGGCGACTGGCAGGACAACAAACAGGAAAACGGCCTGTTCGGTGCCAGTGTCGGTTTCATGCTCTCGCCACAGTTCGGCGGGCTGATCGCCTACTCGGACACGGTGTCGGAGCGTACCGGCTCGCCGGACGTGAACACCTGGACCCTGCGACTGCAATACGCCTGGTAACGGAGGCTGATCGATGATGACGGCATGGATGCGCCCCCACCTGACCCTCTGCGGAGCGATGCTCAGCGGCATGGCCTGCGCCGCCGGCAACCTGCCGGCCCTCGGCAGCACACCCGCGCAACCGGCCGTCAAGGGCGATCCGGAAACCTGTCATCGCTTGCAGCAAGACTTCGACATCGACCTGAAAAAAGTCGTGGCCGCCGGGTGCGATCCGTCCACCGAGCAAATCGCCAAGTTGATGGACAACCCCGTGGGCAACCTGGTGTTGCTGTTCAACCAGTACGACTACACCGCGCTTAAAGGTCCGCATAGCAATGGCACGCGGATGCTCGGCAAATACAGCTTTATGCCGACCTTCCCGATTTCTCTCGGCGAAGACTGGAACCTGATCAACCGCTTACCCGTCAGCTACGTCAGCGCCCCGGTCAACCACAAGGCCGGCAACCTGATCGGTATGGGCCCGAATGAATTGCTGCATGATCGCGGCGACTTCACCCCCGTGGTGCAGGACCCGTTCGACCGCACCAGCGGTTTCGGCGACCTGGCCTATGTCGGGGTGTTCTCGCCCAAGGAGCCGATCCGCTTCGCCGGGGGCGGCAAAATGGTCTGGGGTTTCGGCCCGACCGCGATGTTCCCCACCGCTGAATACGATGTGCTCGGCACCGGCAAATACTCTATCGGCCCGGCGTTCGTCGCGGCGTACCTGGGCGAAGACTGGACCCTCGGCCTGTTCCCGCAGCACTGGTGGTCGGTGGCGGGTGACAGCAAGCGCAAGGACGTGAGCCTGACCAACATCCAGTATTTCATCCAGCGCACCATCCCCGGCCCGGAGCAATGGCGGGTCGGCATGACGCCGAACGTCACGGTCAACTGGAAAGCCGAAGGCGGCAATAAGGTCACCTTCCCCATCGGGATCGGCGCAGGGCGAATCTTCAACTTCGGCAAGTTGCCGGTGCGGATTTCCGGGGAGATTCAGTACTCGGCCATCCACCCGGAAGACCTGATCAGCAGCCACTGGAATTTCCGTTTGTCATTCATCCCGGTCATTCCGACCTTTATGTTTTGAGCCAGGGAACAGCCATGACCGCACTCAACGATCTCAACGCCCTGCAAGCCAGCATCGCCGAATCCGTACTCGGCCAGGATCAAGTAATCCGGCAGATCCTCCTCGGTCTGTTGGCCAACGGCCATTTGCTCCTGGAAAGCTTGCCCGGTCTGGCCAAGACCCGCACGGTCAAGGCCCTGGCCAAGCACCTGGACGCGAAGATGAGCCGCATCCAGTTCACCCCGGATTTGCTGCCGTCGGACATCACCGGCGCCGAGGTGCTGCACCAGGTCGAAGGCAAGAACGAAATCCGCTTCCAGCCCGGGCCGCTGTTCGGCAATTTGATCCTGGCCGATGAAATCAACCGCGCCCCGGCCAAGGTCCAGGCTGCGCTGCTCGAAGCCATGGAAGAACGGCAGATCACCGTGGCCGGCAACAGCCATGTGTTGCCGGAACTGTTCATCGTGGTCGCGACCCAGAACCCCATCGAACAGGAAGGCACCTACCCGTTGCCGGAAGCGCAGATGGACCGTTTCCTGATGAAAGTGCTGCTGGACTATCCGAGCGCAGAAAATGAAAGCCAGGTGCTGCGCCTGTTGCGCGAAGAAGAGTTTGCCTTGGGCGCCAAAACCGCGCCGGTGCCAGGGTTTGCGCTGTCCCAGGAGGTGATTTTCGCCGCACGCCGTGAGGTCAGCGGCATTCATGTGTCCCCGGCCATCGACACTTACCTGGTCGACCTGATCAACGCCACTCGCCACCCGGCGGATTACGACGCCGACCTCGGACGCTGGATCGCCATCGGCGCCAGCCCACGGGGCGGCATCGGCCTGGACCGTTGCGCCCGCGCCGACGCCTGGTTGCAAGGGCAGGATTTCGTCTCGCCGGACAACGTGCGCGCCGTGGTGCATCCGGTGCTGCGCCATCGCCTGCAACTGAGCTATGACGCAGTGGCCGATGGCGTGACGGCGGATCAAGTGCTCGACCGTTTGCTCGACAAAGTGGCGATTCCTGCATGAATGTCGACGGTCTGGTCTATGTCTCTCTGGCGCAGTTGATGGCGCTGGAGTTCAAGGCCCGTGACCTGAGTTTCCTCGCGCGCCAGCCCCAGGGCAGCATCCTCGCCGGCAACCACGCCTCGCGGTTGCGTGGCCGTGGCTTGAATTTCGATGAGCTGCGCCGCTATCAGCCGGGGGACGACTTGCGGCATCTGGATTGGCGTGCGTCCCTGCGCACTGGCAAACCGGTGGTGCGCACCTTCACCGAGGAGCGCGATCGCCCGGCGTTGATTCTGGTGGACCAGCGCATGTCGATGTTCTTCGGCTCGCAACGCAGCTTCAAATCCGCCATTGCGGCGGAGCTTGGCGCATTGGCGGCGTGGATTGTATTCAACGCTGGCGACCGGGTCGGCGGCCTGGTGTTCAACGACCAGCGCATCGACAGCATCGCCCCGCTGCGCAGCCGTAAACGGCTTGAAGCGCTGTGCAGCCGCATCGCCCAGCAGAACCAAGAGTTGAACGCGGCCAAACCGGACGCCGAAGACGAAGACCAGCTCGACAAGGTCTTGCAGCATTGCCTGGCGGTGGCCGGGCACGATCACTTGATCTGCATCGTCAGCGACTTCGCCGGGGCCGGCGAACGCACCCTGAAACTGATGCGGCAACTGGCGGCGCACAACGATGTGATCGCGATGCAGGTCTTCGACCCGTTGGCCCTGAACCTGCCGAAAAACGGGCGCTTGCTGGTAACCCAAGGCCAGTTGCAAGTGGAACTGGCGGTGGAACAGCGCCGGGTGCATGAGCCGTTGGTGGACTTCCTCAGTGGCCGGCTCAAGGACGTCGCCACGCTGCTGCGCCGCAGCCAGGTACCGCTGATGATGTTCAGCACCGCCACCGAGGCGCATGAACAATTACGGGTTGAACTGGGCAAGCTCAGCGGTGGTCGGCGATGAACCCGAACGTTCCGAGCATTGAGCAGCTCAAGGAGTTGGCATTGCCCGCGCCGGTCAGCTATGCGCCGCAGACCTGGGGTTGGTGGGTGTTGCTGGGGTTGTTGGTGCTCGCGGTGCTGCTGGCGAGTGCGCGCAAGGTGTGGCAGTGGCGGCGGGATCGGTATCGGCGGGAGGCGTTGGTGCGGTTGGCGGAGTTGCAGCGGCGTAGTGATGATTTGAGTGCGTTGCGGGAATTGCCGGAACTGCTCAAGCGAGTGGCCCTGTCGATGCCATCCAAAACCTGGAATACAACCCCTGTGGGAGCGGGCTTGCTCGCGAAGGCGCCGGGTCAGTCGACATCAATGTTGAATGTAAAGGCCCCTTCGCGAGCAAGCCCGCTCCCACAGGGGGTTGGTGCGCTGTCTGGTGAAGAGTGGCAAGCCTTTCTGGAGGCCCATAGCGCAAAGCCTTTACCCGCAGACTTCAGCCAACACCTCGCCCAACTCGCCTACGCCCCGGACGCCATCCTACGCGCCCTGCCCGCCGAACACCGGCAGCAGTTGTTCGACACCTGCAAACGCTGGGTGGAGCATCATCATGTGGCAGCTTGATTATCCCTGGCTGTTACTGCTGCTGCCGCTGCCGTGGTTGGGTTACCGCTACCTGCCCGCGTATCGCGAGGCCCGCAGCGCGGTGCGTGTGCCGTTTTTCAGTGCCATGAGCCGCGCGATTGGCCAGGCGCCGAGTGCACCGGGCAGCCGCAGTAACGTCTGGCAATTGCTGCTCGGTTTTATCGACAAGCGCAAAGAGGATCGCCTGGGCTTGATCGTGTTCGGCAGCGGCGCCTACCCGCAAGCGCCGCTGACCCTCGATCACGCCAGCCTGTCGCTGTTGCTCGACGACACCGGCATCGGCATGGCCGGCCCCAACACCGCGATTGGCGATGCCATCGGCCTGAGCCTGAAACTGCTGGATCAGGCCCACGAACAAGAGAAAGTGCTGATCCTGCTCACCGACGGCAACGACACCAGCAGCGCCATCACCCCGGACCACGCCGCAGCCATGGCGGCGGCCAAAGGCGTGGTGATTCACACCATCGGCATCGGCGACCCGACCGCTGAAGGCGAAGCCAAGGTCAACCTGCAAGGCTTGCAGCAAATCGCCGAGGCCACCGGCGGGCAGTTCTTCCGCGCCGAAGACCGCACGGCGCTGGACCGGGTCTACAGCACCCTCGACACACTCACCCCGCATCAGGTGAAAACCCTCAGCCATCAGCCGAAACGGGATCTGTTCTGGTGGCCGTTGGGCGCGGCCATCGGTTTGCTCGCGCTGTATCACTTGGGCGCGCTGCTGCGTCCGCGCTTGTCGATTGCGCGCCAGCGGCAGGAGGCCTGAGATGGAGATCAATCTCAGCGACTTCCATTTCCTGCGACCGTTGTGGCTGTTGCTCGCACTGTTCGGCTCACTGTTGCCGTTGCTGTGGCGCCGCAGCCACGACTTGCAGCGGCGCTTGCGCGGCAATATCGCCGAGCACTTGCTGCCACATCTGCTGATCACGCCCCAGGATCAACAGCGGCTGCGCCCGGTGCATCTGGTGTGCGCCTTGCTGATCCTCGGTGCGCTTGCGGCGGCCGGACCGACCTGGGAGCAGGATCGCCCGGACTTCCTGGAAAACCGTGCGCCGTTGATCATCGCCATCGACCTGTCGCCGACGATGGACGCCAACGACGTGCCACCGAGTCGCCTCGAAGCGGCGAAACACAAACTCCACGACCTGATCCAGCGCCGCGCCGGGGCCCGCAGCGGGTTGATCGCCTATGCCGGCAGCGCGCATCTGGTGTTGCCGCCCACCGACGATCCGGCGTTGCTCGACACCTTTATCCAGGCCTTGAGCACCGACCTGATCGGCAAATCCGGGAAAGACGTTGGCGCGGTGGTCGAGCAAGCCAAACGCCTGCTGGTCGCCGAGAAAACCCCGGGCACCTTGCTGCTGATCACCGATGGCGCAGACACCACCCAACTCAGCGGCCTCGACAAACAACTCGATGACAGCCAGTTGCAGGTGCTGATCCTCGCCGTGGGCAGTGAAGACGGCGGGATCATCCACGACGCCAATGGCCAGCCGCGCACCGACAGCAACGGTCGCCCGGTGCTCGGCAGTTTCGATCAGTCTGTGCTCAAGCAACTGGCCTCGGCACTCGATGCGCCGCTGGGCAGCCTGACCCTGAATAACGATGATCTGGACTGGATCGAGTTGCACGCCCAGCAGCATTTCCAGAGCGCCAGCGATGAACAGCGGGAATTGCACTGGAAAGACGCCGGTTACTGGCTGTGCTGGCCGTTGCTGCTGATTGCATTTTTCAGTGTGCGCAAAGGCTGGAGCCTGAACTGGATGGCCGGTGTGCTGCTGGCGCTGGGCATTGGCCTGCAACCGACCACAGCCGAAGCCAACGGCCTGACCGACGCGTTTTTCACCAGGGACCAGCAAGGTCGCTGGGCCTTCGAGCATGAGCATCTGCCCCAGGCAGCGGCGTTGTTTGTCGACCCGTACTGGAAAGGCATTGCCGCTTATCACGCGGCCGATTACGACCTGGCGCTGGCGAGTTTTGCGCGACTGCAAACACCCGAGGCGTATTTCTACCTCGGCAATATTTACGTGAAGCGTTTCAAGTTCGATCAGGCCATCGCGGCGTACACCCAAGCGTTGAAATTGCAGCCGCAATTCCCGGAAGCCACGGCCAACCTGGCGCTGGCCATCGCCTTGCAGAAAGACACCGACAGCGCCGAGCAGAACGCGCCGGAGACCAAGCCGGACGAGATCAAAATGGACAAGGCACCGGGCAAGGGCCAGAGCAAAGCGGTGCAGACCGAGCAGGCGGCGTCGGATGCGTTGTGGTTGCAGAACCTGAGTACGTCGCCGGCGAAGTTCTTGAAGCAGAAGTTCAGTTTGCAGGATCAGGTTGGGGGTAAACCATGACCCTTCTAGACCGAGTCGCGCTCTTCGCGAGCAAGCCCGCTCCCACAGGGGAAATGCATTCCATATGTGGGAGCGGGCTTGCTCGCGAAGAGGCCCGCCCAGTCACCACAAAACTCTGCCCCCTGCTCCTCTGCCTGATCAGCTTCCAAACCCTGGCCGCCGAACTCCAGATCCAGTCCCGCCTGCAACCCACCGATTCAATCATGGTCGGCAGCCTCGTCGAACTGCAACTCGACGTCCTCACCGACACCTGGTTCACCGACGCTCCGACCCTGCCCGACCTCAAGCTCAACGGCGCGCTGGTCATGCCGCCCAACGGCCACGCCCAGCACCTGAACCAGACCATCGACGGCAAATCCTTCAGCGGCATGCGCTACAGCTACCTGATCACGCCGAACCTGGCCCAGGGTTTCGACATTCCGGCGTTGACCGTACGCGCCACGCCCGCCCAGGCCAGCACAGCGTTGAGCGCCCAGAGCGAGCCGCTGCACTTCAGCGCCACGCAGCCGCCGGGATTCAGCGCCGGTGAAGCGGTGCTGGTGGCCAGCGGAGTGCGCTTCACGCAAAAAACCATCAACTCAGCGACACCGTTGAAAGTCGGCGACAGCCTCACGCGACAACTCACGCTGCAAGCCGACGGTGCCCTGGCGATGTCTTTACCGGTGCCGACATTGGCCGAGGTCGCGGGCCTCAGCCGCTACCCGAAAGCCCCGCAGGTCAGTGCCCTGGACGACGGTCGCGGCAACTTCAATGGCGGGCAGCGCATCGATACCGTGACGTACCGGATCGACACCGAAGGCAGCCACACCCTGCCCGCCATCGAGGTGAAATGGTGGGACACCGGCAGCCAACAGACCCGCACCGCTCAAGTGCCGGCCATTACATTTGCAGCGACGGCCAACAGCGCTTATCGACCAGTGTTTTCCATCGCCGAAGACCTGAAAAAACTCGGCCAGCAAAGCCGTATTCACCTCTCCGGACATTGGCTGGGCTGGCTGGCAATCCTCGTGATTGTCTCCCTGCTCGCTTACTTCGCCCGTCCACTCATCCATCGCGTCTGGCTCGGCCGGCAAACGAGACGCCAGGCCCGGCACGCCGCGTGGCTGCAATCGGCGGACTGCGCCTGGCAGCAGATTCCAGCACAAATCGAAGGCCGGCCGGCGCAACTGAGCGCTCTTTACCTGTGGGTCAGGCGCCGAGGCAAAGGCCTGAAACTGACCAATCTCGGGCCACGTTTGCAAACCCTGTTGCGCGCCTGTTACGGCCGCGCACCGACCGAAGATCAGGCGCTGAGCCAACTCCAGCAATCCTTGGCTACGCTGCATAGTCAGGCCGAGTCTCACCGGGCCCCGGCGCCTCCCGCGTTACGGCCACTCAACCCCGTCCACGAGAAGGAATTCCCATGACGAACCCGCTATCGATCCGCCACCGCTACGGGCTGACCCTGTTACTGGCCTTGGCCCTGCCATTGTTGGCACAGGCCAACGAACCGCTGCCCTCCTGGAACGACGGTCCAGCGAAAAAAAACATCATCGAATTCGTCCAGGCGGTCACTGATCAAAGCAGCAAGGACTTCGTCAAACCCGCCGAACGCATCGCCGTGTTCGACAACGACGGCACCCTGTGGAGCGAGCAACCGGCGTATTTCGAGTTGCTGTTCGCCTTCGACGAGGTCAAGCGCACCGCGCCGCAGCACCCGGAATGGAAAACCACCCAACCGTTCAAGGCTGTGCTGGAAAACGATCACCAGGCGTTGGCCGCCGCTGGCATGGAAGGGATCCTGAAAATCTTCGGCGCCACCCACACCGGCATGACCACCGAGGCCTTCGATGACTACGCCAAGACCTGGCTCAGTCAGGCCAAGCACCCGAAAACCGGCAAGCCCTACACCGAGATGATCTTCCAGCCGATGCTGGAAATGCTCGATTACCTGCGCAGCCAGGACTTCAAGACCTACATCGTCTCCGGCGGCGACACCGCGTTCATGCGCGCCTTCGCCGAGAAGGTCTACGGCATCCCGCCGGAGCAAGTGATCGGCACCACGTTCGTCACCGCTTACCAGTTCAAGGACGGCAAGGCCTCGATCGTGCGCACGCCGAAACTGGCGCACAACGATGACGGCCCGGGCAAACCCGAGACCATCGACGCGGTGATTGGCCGCCGTCCGATCCTGGCGTTCGGCAACTCCGACGGCGACCTGCAAATGTTGCAGTGGACCGCCGCCGGCACCGGCAAGCGTTTCATGGGCCTGGTGCATCACACCGACGCCAAACGCGAGTGGGCTTATGACCGCCAATCCCCGGTCGGCAAGCTGGACAAGGCCCTCGACGAAGCAAAATTCCGTGGCTGGACTATCGTGGACATGGCCGCCGAATGGCGCCGGGTCTACCCGTTCGAGTCCGCCACACCCGAGCAAGTGCAATAAAAAAAGCGTTACGCAGGACCGCAAAAAACGTATGTCGCCTTGAGGCGACGCAAGTGAGCAAAAGGAGCAAGTCAGATGACTCGCATACGCAAGTGGCTACCGAAACTCGCCCTGGTGGCAGCCTCGGTCATGGCGATTTCGGCAACTGCCGGGGCCGCTGAAAAACCCAACATTCTCGTGATCTTCGGCGACGACATCGGCCAGACCAACATCAGCGCCTATTCCATGGGCGTGGTCGGGTACAAGACTCCGAACATCGACCGCATTGCCAAGGAAGGCATGATGTTCACCGACTACTACGCGGAGAACAGCTGCACCGCAGGACGGTCATCCTTCATCACCGGCCAGACGCCACTGCGTACGGGCCTGTCGAAAGTCGGCATTCCGGGCGCCCCGGTCGGCCTGCAAAAACGTGACATCACCATCGCCCAGGCCCTTAAAGGCCTCGGCTATTCCACCGGCCAGTTCGGCAAGAATCACCTGGGCGACCGGGATGAATACCTGCCGACCAATTACGGTTTCGACGAGTTCTTCGGCAACCTGTACCACCTCAACGCCGAAGAAGAACCCGAACGCCCGTACTGGCCCAAGGACGACCCTGACTTCGTCAAGGCCAACACCCCGCGCGGCGTGATCCACAGCTTCGCCGATGGCAAGATCGAAGACACTGGCGCCCTGACCACCAAGCGCATGGAAACCATCGACGACGAAACCACCGCGGCCGCGCAAGCGTTCATCGAGAAACAGGCCAAGGCGGACAAGCCGTTCTTTGTCTGGATGAACACCACGCGCATGCACGTGTTCACCCACGTGCGCGATTCGATGAAGGGCCAGAGCGGCATGCCCGGCAACGAATACGCGGACGGCATGCTGGAGCATGACGGCGACGTCGGCAAACTGCTGCAAACCCTCGACGACCTGAAAATCGCCGACAACACCATTGTCGTCTACACCACCGACAACGGGCCGAACCAGTTCTCCTGGCCGGACGCGGCGACCACGCCGTTCCGCAACGAGAAGAACTCCAACTGGGAAGGCGCTTATCGGGTGCCCGCGATTATCCGTTGGCCGGGCAAGATCAAGGCCGGTGAAGTGTCCAACGAGATGTTCTCGGGCATGGACTGGTTCCCGACCTTGCTCGCGGCGGCAGGCGATAACCAGGTGAAAGACAAACTGCTCAAAGGCTGGGCGCCAACCTCGGGCGGCACCAACTTCAAGGTTCACCTGGATGGCTTCAACCAACTGCCGTACCTGACCGGCCAACAGCCTAAAGGTGAGCGTAAGGAGTTCTACTACTTCAACGATGACGGCGTGCTGGTTTCCATGCGCTTCGACAACTGGAAAGTGGTGTTCTGCGAACAACGGGAACCGGGTGGCTTCAAGGTCTGGAGCGAACCGTTCGTGTGCCTGCGGGTGCCGAAAATCCTCAACTTGAGGATGGACCCGTATGAACGCGCCGACGTGGTTTCCGATCAGTATTACGATTGGCAAACCAAAAACGTCTACCTCGCGGCTGTCGCGGTGGGCAAGGCTGCAGCGTTCCTGCAGACCTTCATCGAGTATCCACCAAGCCAGAAACCGGCGAGCTTCAGCATTGACCAGATCCGTGCTGCGGTAGATGCCAAAATCGCAGAAAAAATGAAAGCGGCACCGGCTGCACAGTAAGACGCTTGACTGCCGCCCGCCTTCATCGGCGGGCGGCTCTATTTTTGGCTTGTGACCGCGTTGGCCCCTTCGCGAGCAAGCCCGCTCCCACATTTGGAATGCATTCCCCTGTGGGAGCGGGCTTGCTCGCAAAGAGGCCAGCACCGTCACAGGTTTTTTCAGATCGGAACAAGGCACCCCGCAATGTCCTCACGTGTCGCCAGTAAGTCGTCGGCCATACCCGCCTCTCACGTCGCCTCCCCGGCGCTGCTGATTCCCGCCCTGCTGCTGTTCGTCTCCGGCGCCGCGGCGCTGGTGTATCAGGTGCTGTGGATCAAGCAACTGTCGCTGGTGGTGGGCGTCGAGGTGTATGCGATCACCACCGGGATCAGCGCGTTTTTTGCCGGGCTGGCATTGGGTGGCTTGCTGTTCGGGCGTTGGGCGGATCGTTTGCAGCAGCCGGTGTTGCTGTATGCGGGGCTGGAGGTATTGGTCGCCGTGATCGGCGTCGGCGCGACGTTCGCCATGAGCCTGGCCGCGAGTCCCTTCGCCTGGCTGGAACAGCATGTCGGCCTGCTGGCCTGGGTGTTGCCGTTTGCGTTGGTGGGTATTCCGGCATTGCTGATGGGCGGCACGTTGCCGGTGTTGGTACGCTCGCTGGCCGCCGACCCGCAGCAACTGGGCAAGGCTGGCGGCCAGTTGTATGCCGCTAACACTGCGGGCGCTATCGCCGGCACCCTGCTCGCGGCATTTGTGCTGATCGCCACCCTCGGCGTGCGTGGCAGTGCCTTGGCCGCCGCGATGCTCAATCTGCTGGCCGCTGCTGGTGCGTTATGGTTTCAACGCCAGCGTTCGGCGCCGCCCGTCGCCGCTGTGAAGCATCACGTCGACAAAGCGCCGGATCGCCTGGCGCTGTGGCTGTATTCCATCGCGGGTGGCGTGGCCTTGGGTTATGAAGTGGTCTGGTCGCAATCCATCGTGCAGTTCATGAGCACCCGCACCTACGCGTTTGCCGTGGTGCTGGCGACGTACCTCACCGGGTTGTTTCTGGGCAGCGCATTGCTGGCCCGTCGGGTCGAGCGCATTCGCGATCCCTGGGGCGTGTTCGGCTTGCTGATTGCTGGCGCTGGATTGATCGCCCTGCTGGAAATCGCCCTGCTCGGACGCTGGCTGATCGTCGCGCAAAGCGTCGCCGAAGCCTGGGTGTTGTCGTTCGGCGCCAGTGAACTGCTGGGCATGAGCACGCGGTTTGCGGTGGCGGCGTTGAGCATTGTGTTTGTGCCGACCCTGCTGCTGGGTGCGGCGTTTCCATTGGCGTTGCGCTTGAGCGTGGGTCGCGAACGCGTCGGCCAGGATGTCGGCGCGGTGGTGGCGTTCAACACCCTCGGCGGGATTGTCGGGGTGATGCTTTGCGGTTTCTTGCTGATCCCGTTGCTGGGCTTGGTACGCACCCTCGGTTTGCTGGCGATTGTTGCCGCCGGGATCGGTTATTTCGCGGTGCGCAAAGGTCATCATGTGAAGAAGGGCCGGCGTCAGGCTGTCGTCGCCATTGGTCTGTTGTCCGTGGCGCTGGCGGTTTTCACCCCGGTCAACAAACTCGCGAGCCTGCTGCCCGGCGCGCGTAATGCAACCCTGGCGTTCTACGAAGAAGGTCGCGGCGGCACCGTGGCGGTGGTCACCCAAGGCAAGGGCAACAAGGCCTTCCAGCGCTTGTATATCCAAGGTGTCTCCAATACTGGCGACGCCATGCCATCCCTGCGCTACATGCGCATCCAGGCGCTGTTGCCGCTGCTGATCCACAACGGCGAGCCGCGTTCGGCGCTGGTGATCGGTTTCGGCACGGGCATCACCGCCGGTGCCCTGACCCGCTATCCGGGGCTGGAACACCGGGTAGTCGCCGAGTTGCTGCCGTCGGTGGTCAAGGCTGCGCAGCTGTTCAAGGGCAACTTCAATGCCGCCGCCAATCCGGGCGTCGACGTGCGTCTGCGCGATGGCCGTCAGGAACTGCTGCGCAACCCGCAGACCTACGACCTGATCACCCTTGAACCACCACCGCCCTCTGCTGCCGGGGTGGTGAACCTGTATTCCCGGGACTTCTACCAATTGGCCGCCAGTCGCCTGGAGAAAAACGGCCTGGTCGCCCAGTGGCTGCCGCTGCCGACCCAGAACATCGACGACTCGCGCTCACTGGTGCGCAGCTTCCTCGACGTCTACCCCTACGCCACCCTGTGGACCAGCGAGTTCCACGAAATGCTGCTGGTGGGCTCGATGCAGCCGATCGAACTGGACGCGGCGAAAATCACCCAGCGCTTCCAGCAGGACAGCGTTCGCAGCACCTTGCAGGACGTGGGCATTGGCTCCGCCGCCGCGTTGCTTGCCACTTGGGTAACCGACCGCCCGGGCCTCGAACGTTTTGCCGCTGACGCTGCACCGGTGACCGACGATCAACCGCGCATCGAGTACGCGCCGTGGGTGCGTTCCAAGGAAATCAGCCGCGTGTTACCGGCATTGCTGGACCTGCACGTTGCGCCAACCCTGGTGAATGCCGATGCGGGTTTCAATGAGCGGATGAACACCCATCGCCAGCGCCTGATGCAGTTTTATCGAGCGAGTTTGCATGCCTATGACGGGGATCGTGATGCCTGGGCCAGGGATATTGGCGAGGTGATGCGCGGGGATGGGGGGAATCCGTATTACCGGTGGTTTGTCGGGGAGTGATGCTTTGCCTGATAGACCGCTTTCGCGAGCAAGCCCGCTCCCACAGTGGATCTGTTTTGATCACACATTTTGTGTACACCAGAGATCCCATGTGGGAGCGGGCTTGCTCGCGAAGCTTCTAGGCTTTTACTTGGATTTGAGTTTTAGATACGACTGATGCAAATCCGAAGCCCAGCCATCGATCACGCCTTTGACGTCATCAGCCTTCATCACCTGGGTATCGTTCTCCAGCGGTTTGCCGGTGCCTTTGCGCACGACCTGGGCCACCACGCTGTTGTTGCCGCCATCGAGAAACACCGCTTCGGTGGCGAGGGTAGTTTCCTGATCACGAATCCCGCTGGCCGTACTCACCGCCGCAGCCACCAGGGCAATCGGGATCACTTCGTAGGGCTTAAGGCCTTCGGTCTTGCTGCTGACAGCGGTGATGGCCGCACGCACCACGATCACGCCTGGCCCGGGACCGGCGGCCAAGGGCAGGGATTTACCCAGTTCGCGCTTGAGCGCCTGATCGTAGTAACCGGTGATGCCATTGAGCGTGGCCTGGGGGATTTTCACCGTCGCTTGCGGCTTGGGGTAGAGCTGGGTCGGCTCGATGTAGACGCTGGTGAATTTATCGACTTTGAGTTTAGGGTCCATCCAGCGCATGACCTCGGCGCCCGACGGCGACTTGGCTTCCTTGAGCTGGCTGTAGTCCTTGAGAAACCCCGAATACTGGTCAGGTTCGACCACTTTACTGGAGCAGCCGACCACCCCGATCGAGGCGATGCACAGTGTGCTCATCATTAACGCAAGCTTCATGCTGTAACTCCTGTAAGAGGATCGGTAACGCAACGGGACTAGGTAGTTATAGCCAAATATCCATCATCTGCCGCCATCATCACGGAAGATTCATCTAAGGCTGTGGCTCACCGCACAAAGCCTATTTGACAGACGCGTGCCATCCGGCAAAGCTGCATCAAGCTTCAAAGCGCGCCCTGAATGGCCAACGCACTCGGACTACGGAAGTCGCAATGCCGAAGCATAAAAATAAAGCTGTAAACCCAAACCCTGATTCGCAACCGCCCCTGATTAACCGCTACCTGTTTCCCGTCACCATCGGCGTCTTGCTGCTGGCCGTGGCGGCGATTGGCTGGTTTCTTTTCAGCAGCAGCACGCCGGCCCCGCCCAAGCCTGTGGCGGTCAGCGCGCCGGTCGTGCAACCAGTTAAACCTGTGGTGGCTGCGGCGCCGGCGATGATGGTCGACGAACAACAATGCCAAGGCTGCCACACCGAGCAGGTCAAGGACTGGCAAGGTTCCCATCACCAATTGGCGATGCAGCCCGCCACCGCCGAGACGATGCTGGGGGACTTCAACAACGTTACCTTCAAGGCCGAAAAAGAGACCACGGTGTTCTCGCGCAAGGACGAGGATTTCTGGGTCAACACGCCGGGGATCGACGGCAAGAATGCGGATTTCAAGGTGGCCTACACCTTCGGCATCGCGCCGCTGCAGCAATACCTGATCGAGGTCGGCGAAGGTCGGTTGCAAGCCCTCGGCGTGGCCTGGGATACCGAGAAGCACCGCTGGTTTCATCTGTATCCAGGCCAGGGCGTGAACTTCAAGAATCCGTTGCACTGGAGCAAACCGAGCCAGAACGCCAATTTCATGTGCGTCGAGTGCCACACCACCGGCTACAAGCGCAATTTCGATGCGGCAAAAAACACCTTTGAAAGTCACTGGAACAGCCTCGGTGTCGGCTGCCAGGCGTGCCACGGTCCAGCCTCCAATCACCTGGAATGGACCGCGAAGAAAGGTGATTTGATCCACGCTGGTTTTGCCGTCGATCTCAAGGACAAGAACGCCACCGTCGAGCTGGAAACCTGCTCCCGCTGCCACTCGCGCCGCGCACCGTTGGGCGATGGCTACACCGTCGGCAAGCGCTTGATGGACGACTATTTGCCAAGCACCCTCACCCGGGAACTGTATGCACTGGACGGCAAGATCAAGGACGAAGTGTTCGAACACGGCTCCTTCACCCAGAGCAAAATGTTCGACAAGGGCGTGCGGTGCAGCAACTGCCACAACCCCCACAGCACCGAACTCAAGGCGCCGGGCAACGGCGTGTGCCTGCAATGCCACAACACCGCCGGCAAGACAGCAGTGGAAGGCGTCGACGGCAAAGGCCTGCAAGCGAAGAACTACGATTCCATCGAACACACCCGCCACACCATGGGCCAGCCGGGTTCGCAGTGCGTGGATTGCCACATGCCGGGCAAGTTCTACATGGGCAACGACTTCCGGCATGACCACAGCTTCAGCATTCCCAACCCTGAGCGGGCAACGAAACTCGGCACGCCGGACGCTTGCCTGACGTGTCATCAGGGCAAGGCCGGGAACAAGGTCACCGAGCAGTTCAAACTGTGGAACACCGCCAACGCTTCACCGGTTCAGGCTCCGCGCTACGACGAAAGCCTGTGGCTGATCCGCAATGGTCAACCAGGCGCGGCACAAGCCTTGTACGAGCAGTTACAGCGCAGCAACCTGCCAGCGATCCAGCGCGCGACCCTGCTGGCCGAACTGCCGCTGTACCCGAGCGACCAAGCGCTGAAACTGGCAACCCAGGACTTGAACAACCCGGCGCCACAAGTGCGGGAAAGCGCGGTGCGGGCAATCAGTGCGTTCCTGCCGCCACCCGAGCGCGCGCCGCTGCTGACGCCGTTGCTCGGGGATCCGGTGAAGGCCGTACGGATCGTCGCTGCCCGGGACCTGCTGAGCGTGGCCCGCAACGGTTTGGGCAACGCCCAGGCCAATTGGAACGCGGCCATCGCCGAATACGAGGACGTGCAGAAAAGCCTGGCGGAACGGGCCGAAGCCAACCTCAACCTGGCGATGCTGTATCAGGCCAGCGGCCGTACGGAAGAAGTCGAACCACTGCTGCGCACGGCCCTGAAACGGGATCCGGACTTCTACCCGGCGCTGGTGACGCTGGTGCAATGGCTGGAGGCCAGTGGGCGCGCGCAAGAGGCGCAAGCGCTGCTGGAGCAGAGCGTCAAGGATCACCCGGATGCCGCGCTATTGCTGCACACCCAGGGTCTGTCGCTGATTCGAGCCGGGAAAACCGCGCAAGCCATGCCGTTGCTGCACAAAGCCGCCACCCTGGAACCCCAGAGCGCGCAGTACGGGTATGTGCTGGCGGTGGCGTTGCATGACAGTGGCAAGGTGGATGAGGCGTGCGAGGAGCTGGAAAGGTTGTTGAAGGTGCAGCCGGCGAATCGGAATGCACGGTTGTCGCTGATCCAGTATTACCTGGAGAACGGCAAGGAACCGAAAGCCCAGGTGTTGTTGCAGGGCTGGAAGAAAATGAACATGGGGGATCCGGCGTTGAAATGATGGGGGGCTGATCCGAGGGCCCCTTCGCGGGCAAGCCCGCTCCCACAGTGGTTTTCTGGTGTACACAGAATGTGCGACCGACCAGATCTACTGTGGGAGCGGGCTTGCTCGCGAAGGCGGCGTAACACGCCACGAAAATCCTGCCCTTGGTTTACCAGGTCGACCCACTCTGAGCTGCCAATGCCCGCCGACTGTTAGCCCGCATCGCCTTCACCAATGACACCGTCCCCACCAGCAAAATCGCCGCACCAAACAAAAAGTCGATGGTGTACAGCTGGAAATCCTCCAGCGGCCCCACCAGCAACACCCGCACCGCAGCAACCCCCACCAGCGTTGCGAGAAAGTCGATCCCCGGCTCATCGCGATAAAACACATGCATCAGCGGCAGGCAAATCACCAGCAACAGCAGCAGAACGATCACCTTGAACGAGCCTTTGCGCTCGACGCTGAACGCGCATTCCGTGGTCGCGTAAGGCTTGTAATCCTCATCGCGCACCAGCGGACTTTTCTCGTTGATGTACTCGGCGCGGTTGTATTTCTGGATCGGCGTGAAGGTATTCGACATCTCCATCACGGTAGTGATGTGGCGGAAACGCAGGTCGATGCGCTCGTTGCCCTTGAGGTAATACAGCACTGGTTTATAGCCGTAGCGATAGGTGTCGAAGGGAAACTCGGTGGCACGGCCCTGCACACTGATGGGGCGCGACTCCAGTTCGGCGTAGGCACTTTTGTTGTCAGCGGCGAGGTTGCGGCTCAGGGGTTTGATCCTGACCTGTTCGAGGAAAATCGGCGTGGCGCCGAACGACCATTGCAGCGGTTCCAAGCGTAGGCGCAGTTCGTTGCGGCCCAGGTCATAGCGGTTGAAGGTACGTTCGGAAACGATCACAGAACCGCCAACCATGAACTCGCCGCGCAGGTTGTTGGTGACGCGCAGGGTCAGTTGATCCTTGCCCAGTGACAGCGCGTCGGCTGATGGCGGCGTACCGCACCAGGCGGTGCTGTCGTAGGCGCCGCCCAACTGCCCGCCACGATTTTCCTGGAACACATAGATGTAACCCGCCCACAGGGTCAGCATCAGCAGGAATGCCGTCAGCCCCAAAATCTTTTTGCCGAAACTCACAACGCCAGACTCCCTTCTTGATTTCGTCCATGTAGCCAATGCAGCGGACTCTACCAAAATGCCACTACCTCCCCAAGCAAAAATGCCGATGCAATAGAGATCAGTCGTAGCGAAGGAGCTTGCTCCCTCGCCACAGGTACTCCCTTATCAAGGTATTTGGAACGATCAAAACCAAGGCATCAACGTCGTATCAGCTATTAAGCCCCGATAACACTAACGTCAGTGGCCTTAGCCCCGCCCCCCACGGTTGGCTTCACAAGAAACTGAACCCTTTGCCCCACTTCAAGTGATTCAAGTGCACGATCTTTGAAGTCTTGGAAGGTCGTAAACAGCTCTTGTCCACTATCCGCGGTGATGAACCCAAAACGCTTGATTTTATCGAAACTCTTGACTACACCCGTCTCCATGACCGCTCTCCTTGCCTCTCAGCAATGACTAGCACCGAAATCGGATTCGATGCCCCGGGAACAGTCAACCACCAGCGCACAAACCTCACAACTGTCAGACTTGACAGGTATACCGACTAACGCCGTCGAAACAACGGCCGAGGCTCAATCACCGAACGCCCATACAACACGCTCATTCCTGCCAACCCCTTGAGCGCATCTTCAGCGGATTTGTCCCCGCGCACCGCAAAACTATCAAACCCACACTGGCGCATATGACTCAACTGATCCCGCAGCACATCGCCAATCGCGCGTAATTCACCGGTCCACCCCAGCCGAGTGCGCAACAGATACGCCTGGCTGTAACCACGACCATCACGAAAACTCGGGAAATCCAGGGCGATCAACGGCAGCAGGTTGAAGCAGGATTTCAGGCTTTCCACCTCATCATCCGGCCCAAGCCAGACAGCGTGTCGTGCCGGGTTATCCAGCCAACGGGCCAATGGCAGAATCAAGCGCCCCGCCGGCAGTTCAGCGTCGATCTCCCGCACCAACGTCCACGGGTCATCCCGATCAATCCGCGCCACACCCTCCTCCAAACGCAACAGATTGTTCATGCCGACGCCTCCAGCACTTTCGGATAAATCCGTTCTTTGAACGGCTCCAGGCCAATGCGCTGCACCGTATCGACAAACAATTCTTCGCTCTCGCCGTAACGCACGAAGGTGCCGATGATGCCTTCGATCACGTCGGGCACTTCGGCGGCGCTGAAGGACGGGCCGATGACTTTTCCCAACGAGCTGTGTTTGCCCTGGGCGCCGCCGAGGGTGATCTGATACCACTCGCTGCCATTCTTATCGACGCCGAGGATGCCGATATTGCCGATGTGGTGATGGCCGCAGGCGTTCATGCAGCCAGAGATATTGAGGCTGATGTCGCCCAAGTCGTGGAGGTAATCGAGGTCTTCGAATCGCCCCTGAATCGCTTGGGCAATCGGAATTGATTTGGCGTTGGCCAGGGCGCAAAAGTCGCCGCCGGGGCACGCGATGATGTCGGTCAGCAAGCCGACATTGGCGCAGCCCAGACCTTGATCGCAGGCCAGGCACCACAGCGCATACAGGTCAGCCTTGGTCACGTCCGGCAGCACGATGTTCTGTTCGTGAGCAATGCGGATTTCGCCGAAACCGAACTGCTCGGACCAGTCGGCCACCGCGTCCATCTGCTCCGCCGTGACGTCCCCCGGCGGTGCGGCGATGCCCGGTTTGGTCGAGAGCACGACGCTGGCGTAACCCGGCACTTTGTGCGGCTGCACGTTGCGCGCGACCCAGCGAGCGAAGACCGGGTTCTGCGCCAGGCGCGTGCCGAAATCCAGGTCGGTGTCCGCCAGCGCACGGTACACCGGCGGGACGAAGGCACTGGCCACGCGCTCATATTCGACGTCGGTCAATTGCGCCGGACCGTCCTTGAGGTGCTGCCACTCCTCCTCGACTTCCTTGGCGAAGGCCTCGATGCCCAGGGCTTTCACCAGGATCTTGATCCGCGCCTTGTACTTGTTGTCCCGCCGGCCGTGGCGGTTGTAGACCCGCAGCACCGCTTCGACGTAGGACAGCAAATGCTGCCACGGCAAGCCTTCGCGAATCTGCAAACCGAGGATCGGCGTACGCCCGAGGCCGCCGCCAACGATCACTCGCAAGAGCATTTGCCCGTCGGCGCCGGGGTAAAGATAGAGGCCGATGTCATGCATCATGATCGCTGCGCGGTCCTGTTCCGCCGAGCAGATGGCGATCTTGAACTTGCGCGGCAGGAACAGAAATTCCGGGTTGATCGTCGACCACTGCCGGAGGATTTCCGCCAGCGGGCGCGGGTCGATCAGCTCGTCCGCCGCGACCCCGGCGAAGGCTTCGGTGGTGATGTTGCGCACGCAGTTGCCGGAGGTCTGGATCGCGTGCATTTCCACCAGGGCCAGGCGTTCGAGGATGTCCGGCACCTGGGCCAATTCGATCCAGTTGAACTGCATGTTCTGCCGGGTGGTGAAGTGGCCGTAGCCACGGTCGTAATCCCGGGCGATGCTCGCCAGGGTGCGCATCTGCCCGGCGCTCAACGTGCCATAGGGAATCGCCACCCGCAGCATGTAGGCGTGCTTTTGCATGTACAGGCCGTTTTGCAGGCGCAGCGGCAGGAACTCTTCTTCGCTCAGTTCACCGGCCATGAAACGCTCGACCTGATCGCGAAACTGCGCGACCCGCTCGAACACCAGCGCCCGGTCATAGTCGTCGTACTGATACATCTCGCTACCTCATCAGGGTTGATCGGGCTCTGCACAACCCTTGTGGGAGCGAGCCTGCTCGCGAAGGCGGCGGCACATTCAACATAGATGCTGACTGACCTGGCGCCTTCGCGAGCAGGCTCGCTCCCACAGGGACTTGAGTTGACTTGAAGTTCTATGGCCCGTTTTTTAATGAGCCGACTATGAACCTGCGGCGCAGCGCGTTACAGACCCACCTGAAAGCTAAAAAACCGTATCAGAGCGCGGCAGATGGCCGCAGGCATGCTCCGTATCTGATCCGCGTAAATCGAGTTTTCCTGAGTCTGTTTTGTTTCCGACTGGGTTTCTACAGTGCATCCCATGCCAGACCGGGTGGCCTGGCAAGACTCTGCATGGATGAACTGACCATGAGCACAGCAACAATCGGACAGGCCTACAACTACAAGGTCGTCCGCCAATTCGTCGTGGCTACCATCGTCTGGGGCGTGGTGGGCATGGCCATGGGCGTGTGGATCGCCTCGCAACTGGTATGGCCCGAGATGAACCTCGACCTGCCGTGGACCACCTTCGGCCGCTTGCGTCCGCTGCACACCAGCCTGGTGATTTTTGGCTTTGCCGGCAGTGCGCAATTCGCCGCCAGTTACTACGCGGTGCAGCGTACCTGCCAGGTGCGGCTGTACTCGGACACGCTCGCGGCGTTCACCTTCTGGGGCTGGCAATCGGTGATCGTGATCATGTTGATCACCCTGCCGCTGGGCTACACCACCACCAAGGAATACGCCGAGATCGAGTTCTCCGGCGCCGTGTGGATGACCGTGGTGTGGGTCGCCTACGCCATCGTGTTCTTCACCACCGTGGTGCAACGCAAGACCAAGCACATCTACGTCGGCAACTGGTTTTTCGGCGCGTTCATCGTGGTGATCGCCATGCTGCACGTGGTCAATCACCTGTCGATTCCGGTGGGCTGGTTCAAGTCCTATCCGGTGTATTCCGGGGCCACTGACGCCATGGTGCAGTGGTGGTACGGGCACAACGCGGTGGGCTTTTTCCTGACCACCGGGTTCCTGGGGATGATGTATTACTTCGTGCCGAAACAGGTCGGTCGGCCGGTGTATTCCTATCGGTTGTCGATCGTGCATTTCTGGGCGCTGATCACCCTGTACATCTGGGCCGGTCCGCACCACTTGCACTACACCGCGCTGCCGGACTGGGCGCAGTCCCTGGGCATGGCGATGTCGCTGATCCTTCTCGCGCCGAGCTGGGGCGGGATGATCAACGGCATGATGACGCTGTCCGGCGCCTGGCATAAGTTGCGCACCGACCCGATCCTGCGCTTCCTGGTGTTGTCGCTGGCGTTCTACGGCATGTCCACGTTCGAAGGGCCGATGATGGCGATCAAGACTGTGAACGCCCTCTCCCACTACACCGACTGGACCATCGGCCACGTTCATGCCGGCGCACTCGGCTGGGTGGCGATGATCACCTTTGGCGCGATCTACCACATGGTGCCGAAAGTCTTCGGTCGCGAGCAGATGTTCAGCACGCCGCTGATCAACCTGCACTTCTGGCTGGCGACCATCGGCACGGTGCTGTACATCGCGTCGATGTGGGTCAACGGCATCACCCAGGGCCTGATGTGGCGCGCGATCAACGATGACGGCACGCTGACCTATTCCTTCGTCGAAGCCTTGCAGGCCAGCCATCCGGGGTTTGTCGTGCGCTTTACCGGTGGCGTGTTCTTCCTCAGCGGCATGTTGCTGATGGCCTACAACACCTGGCGCACCGTGCGGGTGGCGGACGTGTCCATGGCCGAGCGTGAAGCGCAGATTGCGTGAGGTTTGAGATGATCGAGATGATGTTGAATCTGTTTGGGGTCGTCGGGTTTTGGCTGGTGATCGAGTATTGCTTGAAGCATCAGACGGCCGAGAGCCTGGAGGATGCGAGCCTGATGCCATTCGCCGATGACCCGGAGGTGGCGCGGCGGGTGGAATTGGCGACGGGGAAGAAGGTGAAGGCGGTGGCGCCGGAAGAGGCTAAGCCGGGGTGGGGGAATATAGAAATCTGATACACCACCAATCCACTGTGGGAGCGGGCTTGCTCGCGAAGGCGTCCGTTCAGTCGATAAACATGTCGCCTGACACTCCGCCTTCGCGAGCAAGCCCGCTCCCACAGGGTTATGCGTTAGCCGCGCTCGCGCGGAATCAGGCTCTGCAACTGCTGCGCCAGGAAGTTCGCATCAAACGCGAAGGTATCCGGGTCTTTCAACCCGTTGGTCTTGCGCCACTGCCAGCTATTAGACGGCGGCAGGCACACCAGGGAGATGCTGCCGTAACGCGCAGCGGTCAGGCCCATCACCGCCAGGGAAATCTGGCCACCGGCGCCCATCACATCCGGCACGAACTCCACCGGTTTGCCGGCAATCACCACCGTCAGTTTCTCGGTCTTGAAGGTCGAGGTCTCGACCGGCACGCTTGGCCCGGACGCGACGTAGGCTTCGCGGCTCACCTCCAGCAAGTTCGGCGCCTGGACCGGTTCCAGCCAGTGCTGGATCTGATCGAACAGCTCACCAATGCGCGTCGCCCACACGGCCGATTGCGATTCAAACAATTGCTTCTTGTGCGCTTCGCTTTCTGCGTAGTGGCGAAGCATCTCGCCCAGTTGCTGTACGTTGTCCATTGCGGTGTTCCTTTGGTTGAAGCGGTGCTGCGGACTTTGAGCATGGCAGATGCCAGCGCCCGGCGTACGACTAAAAGCGCGAGCGGTACTGGCTGGGGGTCATGGCCAGGTGTTTGCGAAAGGCGCCGCCCATATGCGACTGATGGGCGAAGCCTGCATCGAGAGCGATGCTGGCCAGGGGCAGATCGGTTTGCTCGATCATGCGGCGAGCCGCCTGGAGCCTGACTTCGATCAGGTAGGCGTGGGGCGTGAGGCCGATGGTGCGGGTGAAGTCGCGCAGAAACCGCAGCTCGTTGTGGCCATAAGTGGCGGCCAACTGCTCCAGGCTCAGGGGTTGATGGAACTGTTCGGCGATTTGATCGAGGACTCGGGTGAAAGCCTTGGGAGGGGTCCGGGAATCGACTTGCACACTCGCCTGCCCCACCAACTGCAATGCCGCTTGTTCGAGCGCCAGACTGTCTGGTTGCGGATTGAGCATCAAGCGGCGCAATGTCCGGGCCAGCCCCAGCGCCTGAACGTGCCCCGGTGACTGCACCCGATGGTTAACCGCAGGCAGATGTTGCCGGGCGAACGGTTCGTCCAGCCGCAGCAACAAGTATTCACCGCCACTGGCCGACTCGGAAAACACTTCCACACCGACCGGTGTGTGCGCCAGCACGCCGGGCAGCGTGTCGAAATCCACCCGGTGGTCGGAATCGATGGCGTGCACGCCTTGCTGGCGCTCCAGGGTCACGCCGAGCGTGTGCCATTGCGCCGGGTCCCGGGCGCTGTAGGCGGCGCGCGGCAGCAGGTACAGGCCGATTTTATCGCCCAGCAGACGTTGGCTCAGCATGTGAAATTTCCTGATAGATCGAAGCGCGGATCCACGGGAGACTCTCTATCAAAGGGTTGCCAACAAAACAGGAGCACAACATGCGCACCATCGGCCTGATCGGCGGCATGAGCTGGGAGTCCAGCGCCGAATACTATCGCCTTATCAATCAGCAGGTCCGGAACCGCCTCGGGCCGCTGCGTTCGGCGCAATTGCTAATGTACAGCGTCGACTTCGGACCTGTCGAACAGGCCCAGCATGCCGGGCGCTGGGACGATGCAGCGGCGATCCTGGTGGATGCCGCCTGCAGGCTGGAGGCCGTTGGCGCCGAGTGCGTGGTGTTGTGTACCAACACCATGCACAAAGTGGCCGGGCAGATTCAGGCAGCGATCGGCATTCCGTTCCTGCATATCGCTGACCCGACCGGTCAGGCGGCAGTCGATGCCGGGGCGATGAAAGTCGGGTTGCTGGGCACCGCGTTCACCATGGAGCAGGATTTTCTCAAGGATCGCCTGAAGGCCATGGGATTGACAGTGCTGGTGCCGGAGACCGAGGAACGCCAGGCCGTGCACCGGATCATCTACGACGAACTGTGCGTCGGCGTCATCAGCGAGGCGTCGCGCCGGGTCTACCAGCAAGTCATCGAGTCGCTGACCCAGCGTGGCGCCCAGGCAATCATCCTTGGCTGCACGGAAATCGGCCTGCTGATCAAACCCGAACACAGCGCCCTGCCCCTGCTCGACACCACCGAACTGCATGCGCAGGCGGCGGTGGCGTTTGCCTTGGGCGACTGACTCAACCGGCCTTGGGCGTGGCACGCAGGCGCGCCATGCTCAAGGCATCCACCAGCACGCCGTCACGCACGGCGTAGTCGCGAAACAGGCCTTCGTCTTCGAAACCGAACTTGCGGTACAACCCGATGGCTGCGGCGTTGTCGGCGTACACCGAGAGTTCGACCCGGCGCAGGTTCATCCAGTTGTCCGCAATATCCAGCACCGTAGCCAGCAATGTCGAACCGACACCCTTGCCCTGCCATTCCCCGGCGACGCCCATGCCAATGCTGCCGGCGTGGCTGCGGCGGATCCGCGAGAACTGTTCCAGCCCGATGCTGCCAATGACCGCGCCCTGATACAGCGCCACCAGTTGCACCACCCGCTCGTTGTCCGGCATCAGGCGTTTGCGCCAGACTTCGGTGGACTGAAACGGCATTTGCAGGACCTGACGGGTCACGGACGGATCGTTGTAGAGCGCGGTGATGCCGTCGATGTGGGCTTCGCTGAGGCGTTGAATGGTGATGCCGGGGTCGGTGGTGGGCATGGTGATTCTTCCTGGAGTGGCCGCTCACTCTAAACCGCGATCTACCTGCGTGGCGAGATCCAATCATGTGGGAGCGGGCTTGCTCGCGAAGGCGGTGGGTCAAGCAATATCAATGTCGACTGAAACACCGCTTTCGCGAGCAAGTCGAATCGTCGCACCGCCGCTCCCACAGGGGATTTGGGTTGGTCACAAATACTGCATTCTCTGGAGATCCAGTGTGGGAGCGAGCCTGCTCGCGAAGGCGGTGGGTCAAGCAATATCAATGTCGACTGAAACACCGCTTTCGCGAGCAGGCTCGCTCCCACAGGGGATATGCGTCAGCTTTCGAACCAGTCCCGCCGCTCATGGAAGGTGTGGCGGATCAGTTCGGCAAGTTCCTGCACTTCAGTCTGCCGCCGGGATTCGGCATTCACTGCGAGCCATGCCTGGCGCCGCATCGGTTCGCTGAACAATCCCGGCAGCGCAATCAGCGCACGGTCGAAACGGCTGATGTAGTTGGGCAACAGGCCGATGCAGGCGCTGCACCGAATCATTTCCAGCATCAGTTCGTAGGATTGCAACTGCACGACCCCGGCCAGGCGTTGTTCCACCAGGCGATTCCAGGGCCCGAAGCTGTCGATCTGGCGGTCATGCTGCCAATGCACCAGCATGAAGTCCGCGAGGTCATCGAGGCTGTCCGGCCGGGACGTGACCCGTGAATAGCGTTTGGCAATGTGCGGGAAATAGTCCAGTTGCGCCAGGCGTTGCGGCTCTTCGATGGCAAATGTCGGGCCGGGCAGCGGCGAATCGCCGTTCCCCAGCCACAGCACCACATCGGCGCTGACGGCTTGCAAGGCGAGTTCGCTGTCCAGCGAAATGATCTCCAGGCGCACGCTGGCATTGCGCCGCAGCAGCGCGATCAGGTCGCGGCCTAGAATGTCGTGCAGCAGCGACTCGGCCACCGCGAGGCGGATCAGCGGCTGTTCGACCAGTGGCAAAGTGCGTTCATGGGCCAGCGCGATCAGTTGCGCATGCAGTTGCAGGCCTTCGCGGCTGAGGCTCAGGTTGCTGCCCTGAAAATTGAACAGGGAGCGCTGCACCTGCGCCTCCAGTTTCGCCAGTTGCTTGCGCAGCAACGTCGTCCTGACGTTGAGGCTGCGCGCGGCCTGCATGAAACAGCCGCAACGGGCGCTGACCATGAAGTACTGCACCACCTCGGCCTCGATCCCGGCCGCCAGCGCCAGCCAGGATTCGGATTTCGCCTCGGGGTAGCGGTAATCGCTCGTGTTCTGAGCTCCTGCGGGTTCTACAAATGCCATCGATGACTCCCTGTCGTGCTTATTCGTCAAGCGTCCTTTGCTGATTGTTACCGGAACATTGCTGCACTTGTGTTTCAGGCTCAGGAATAAACCGGCCATGCGTCGACAATCCTGCCGCTCCGCACCGCCAGCAGATCACCAAACTGCAACAAAACTGACTCGGTCTGGGTCGGGCGCAAAAAAACTTGATCCTCCACCGCCAGGCCCACCGCGCTGGAGCCGTTGACCATTTCCTGGTTGGAACTGCGGCCGTACACCCCGTTGCTCTGCAAACCCTGGGGCGATTCGAACTCGGCCATCCAGTTGCCGCCATAAATGAAAAACGTCTCGCGCTGATTGGCGTCCCACCATGAGAACAGCTTCGACTTGCCGTCCAGCGCCGGAATGTTCACCGCCCCGGTGCTTTTCAATACGGGCGTGGCGATGTACGCCGCCGGCACATGATCCACCAGTGACGGCAAATCGTAATGCGTCGGCTTGAGCATCGCCGTGCCCACCGACACTTCGCTGCTCAGGCTTTCCTGCTCGTGCATGCGATAACTCGGGCTGCCGGCGGTGTTGAGCGTCAGCCCTTCGCGCCATAGACCAGGATATTGCTGACGGGTGAAATCGACGCAGCGGTTGTAGATCACCATGACCTTGGCGAACAGTTCCTCGGGCGAGCCGAGAATCCCCGGCACGCCCATGCCGACGAACGGGTCGTAGCCCATGAACCCGGCGAACTCCAGGTGTTGCGGGTTGGCGCTGATCAGGGTCAGCATCTGCCCGAGCACGCCCACCTCGCTGACGCCACCGCGATGCAGGCCGACGTCCAGTTCGATATTGACCCGCAATCGCGTACCCAACCCTTGCGCGAGGGCCAGGTATTGTTGAAGTCGCTCGGGGGTATCGAGCAACCACTGCAACTGTTTCGACGGGTCGAACGACCCTTTGTGGGTTTGATAAAACAACTGCGCCGAACGCACCGGCAGCGGTTTGCCCAGCAGGATGTCGGCGTCGGGAAACTGCATGGCGTCATGGTTGAGAAACGGCTGGTGAAACGACATCAAGCGCTTCGTCCCCGCACGCTGGGCGATGTACGTCAGCAGCCCCGGCGCCGGCAGGGATTTCTCCACCAGACGCAAGTGCTTGCCGCCACGCTGGACCGATTGCATCACCACGTCGATGTTGTGATCGAGGCGGTCCAGGTCGATCAACATCACCGGGCGCATCGGGCCGTGATCCTTGAGCTCACGGTTCAGCCCTCGGAAATAGTCGTCGTAGGGACCACCCCGATCCCCCGGCCGCAGCCACGCGCCAACCCCCACCAGCAAGGCGCCAACACCCAAAGTCCCGAGCAGGAAATTGCGACGATTCACGGTCATCAGTTCACCCCCAGAATCGACGTCAAATGCGCGTTGAGAAACTTGCCGCTGGGGTCCAGCGCCTGGCGCACCTCAACGAATTCCCGCCAGCGCGGGTAAAGCGGCTGCAGGTTTTTAGCATTCAAGGTATGCAACTTGCCCCAGTGCGGCCGTCCGTTGTACTTCCAGAAGATCGGCTCGACGGCGGCGAAGAAGTTGTGATGGTCCATCTGGTAATGCTGATGGACCGAAATCGAGCAACTGTCGCGGCCTTCGAACATGCTCAGGGGAATGTCGTCAGCTTTCACGTAGCGGTACTCAATGGGAAACCAGGTGCGCAGGTCCTTGTCCTGAATCAGCTTGAGAATCTCGCGCAGGCAGGCCGGACCATATTCCGCCGGCACCGAATATTCCATCTCGTTGAACCGCACCGTACGCACGTTGGCGTAGATGTCGAACGAGTCGCCGACCCGGTCATCGAAACTCGCGAGGTGGCGCAGGTTGTTGAGCAACGTGCGGCGCAGGTCGGGAAAGTCGCTGCCGTACTTGTCGATCTTCTCGATCAGGGTCACGAACTCGTTACCGCCCTCTTCGTCCGCCGGGATCGGTGGCGTGGCCGGGTCGGTGGTTTCGTTGAGGGCGATCGACAGGGCGTAGTCGGAATGGGTCACCACGAGCATTTCCCAGTGCTGGTTTTCCCGGGTGTTCTTGTCGAGGTCTTCCAGCAACTCTTCGGTCTTGGCGATCCACTGGCGTTCTCGCAGGCGATAGGCCGGTCGGTTTTGCAGGCGGATTCTGGTCGCCACACCCAAGGCACCGAGGGACACACGGGCGGCGTTGAACACTTCGGGATGACGGCTGCTGTCGCAGTCCAGCACCTCGCCGCTGGCGGTCACCAGTTGCAAGCCGCAGACGTGGGCGGAATAGGATTGAAAGGTTTTGCCGGTGCCGTGGGTCGAGGTGGAAATCGCCCCGGCCAGGGTCTGGTAGTCGATGTCGGCCATGTTTTGCAGGGCCTGGCCGATGTCTTTCAACGGTGTGCCCATGCGTGACATCGGCGTGCCGGCGGCGAACTCGGCCTGCAAGGTGTTGGGGTCGTGGTCGAGCAATCCGGTGAAGTAGCTCAGGGACAACAGCGTGCCGTCGGTGGGCACCAGGGCGCTGAAGGAATGGGCCGAGCCGACCGGGCGAATCTTGCCCGACGCCTGGCGGATAACCTGGGTCAGTTCATCGAGGTTCTTTGGTGCCAAGCGCGCCGCCGGCAGGCAACTCTGGCCACCCGACCAGTTGCGCCAGGGAATCAATCGCGGTGCGCGCAGCAGTTCGGCCAGTGCCGGGCTGGAGCCGAGGGCGGTGAAGGCGCCGATGACGCTCGCCCGTTGCAGTAACTGACGTCGAGTCAGGTCCATTGTCATGAAGTGCACCTGCCGTTCTTATTGTTGGATGGACTGACCAGACATAAACGAAATCAGCGCGAGGAATTCTTCCTCCGAACACTGCATGCACAGGCCCATCGGCGGCATGCCGTTGTAGCCGTTGATCGCGTGATCGAGCAGCGTGTCGGCGCCCTGCTGCACGCGCGGCTCCCAGGCTTTTTTATCGCCGGTCAGCGGCGCGCCGGCGGCAGGGTTGGCATGGCAGAGCTGGCAGCTGTTGGCGTAGACCTGGGCCAGTGCGGCGTCGCCGGGGGCTGCGTTGGCGGCTTCATTGCGAGTGGCCAGGGGGTTGGGCGCTTCGCCGCAACCGCTGAGCAACGTGGCGACGATCAGAAACGCCGCGTACCTGTTTGTCGGCATAGCCGTCCTCTCGTTGAGTGCTCCGGCCAGCCGGGGCACATTGTTATTGTGATCAAGGAGAGGCCACGTTAAGCCAGGCACGTCGCGGGGTTGAGGGCATTGCGGGACATTAAGGGGGGCTTCTGAGGCCACCGAAAAACCCTGTGGGAGCGGGCTTGCTCGCGAAGGCGGTGTGTCTGGCGATTCAATATTGGCTGTGCCGCCGCTTTCGCGAGCAAGCCCGCTCCCACAGGGATCCGGTCTTGTCGTCTATCTTGAATAAGCAACGCTCACCTGAGATGGGTCATGACAAGCGAGGCCCAGGTCTGCTAAAACGATTCATCAACGCCTTACCGAATCCAGACGGGGTAGCGACATGACCACAGCACACATCCTTGGCAATCTGTTTCCCGACAGCAGCGACATCCCGGAAAAATACCGCCTCGACGGCCAGACCGAGCAGCGCGAATACCTGGTCGATGGTCAATTGCGGACGTGGGACGGCCCCCTCGCCCAGGTGCGCAGCCCGGTGTACCTGACCGGCGAGAATGGCGACGAACAAGTGATCCTCGGCAGCACGCCGCTGCTGGATGCCGAAACCGCTTTGACCGCCCTCGACGCCGCCGTCCGCGCCTACGACCGTGGCCAGGGCCTGTGGCCGACCATGCGCGTGGCCGAGCGTATCCAACACGTCGAAGCCTTCCTCGGGCGCATGCGCCAGCAGCGTGAGGCGGTGGTGAAGTTGCTGATGTGGGAAATCGGCAAGAACCTCAAGGACTCGGAAAAAGAGTTCGACCGCACCTGCGATTACATCGTCGACACCATCAACGCCCTCAAGGAACTGGACCGCCGCTCCAGCCGTTTCGAACTGGAGCAGGACACCCTCGGCCAGATCCGCCGCGTACCGCTGGGCGTCGCTTTGTGCATGGGGCCTTACAACTATCCGCTGAACGAAACCTTCACCACGCTGATCCCGGCGCTGATCATGGGCAACACCGTGGTATTCAAACCGGCCAAGCTCGGCGTGCTGCTGATTCGGCCGCTGCTGGAAGCCTTCCGCGACAGTTTCCCGACCGGCGTGATCAACGTGATCTACGGCAGCGGTCGCGAAACCGTCAGCGCGCTGATGGCCAGTGGCAAGATCGATATCTTTGCGTTTATCGGCACCAACAAGGCTGCCAGCGACCTGAAGAAACTCCACCCGAAACCCCACCGCTTGCGCGCCGCCCTGGGCCTGGATGCGAAGAACCCCGGCATCGTGCTGCCCGAGGTGGATCTGGACAACGCCGTCAGTGAAGCGCTGACTGGCTCACTGTCATTCAATGGCCAGCGTTGCACGGCGCTGAAAATCCTCTTCGTCCACGAAGACGTGGTCGAGTCGTTTATCGAGAAATTCAACGCCAAACTCGCCACCCTCAAACCCGGCATGCCGTGGGACAGCGGCGTGGCCCTGACGCCGTTGCCGGAAGCGAGCAAGGTGGATTACCTGCATTCGCTGGTGGCGGATGCGGTCAGCAAAGGCGCGACAGTGGTTAATCCCAATGGCGGTGAGGCGCGCGCGTCGTTCTTCTATCCGGCGGTGCTGTACCCGGTGAACCCGCAGATGCGCGTCTATCAGGAAGAACAGTTCGGCCCCGTGGTGCCGATCGTGCCGTACCGGCATCTGGACACGGTGATCGATTACGTCCTGGAATCGGACTTCGGTCAGCAGTTGAGTATTTTCGGCACCAACCCAGTGGCGGTTGGCCGACTGGTCGACACCTTCGCCAACCAGGTCGGGCGTATCAACATCAACGCCCAGTGCCAGCGCGGCCCGGACACCTTCCCGTTCAACGGTCGCAAAAACTCCGCCGAAGGCACTTTGTCGGTACATGATGCGTTGCGAGTGTTTTCGATCCGCACACTGGTGGCGACCAAGTTCCAGGACAGCAACAAGGCGCTCATCAGCGAGATCATTCGCGGACGGGATTCGAGCTTCCTGACCACCGATTACATTTTCTGAGGAGAGCCGATCTGAGAGCCTATCGCCTGCCACCGTTGATGCGCCGACTGCTGCGTCCGTTACTGGACCCGTATCGGCGTTATCGCAATGCCCGGGTGATCCACGCGGTGCGGGTTTCCCTGGGGTTGTTGGCGACGATCCTGCTGACCACCGGCATCCACCTGCCACACGGCGAGTGGGCGTCGGTGACCATGCTGGTGGTGATTGGCGGTTTGCAGCACCACGGCAACATCGGCAAGAAAGCCGCCGAGCGGGCGATCGGCACCTTGATCGGTGCCGGGGTCGGCTTGCTGCTGGTGGCGCAACAGGCCTGGCTCGGCATGCCATGGCTGACTTATTTTGCGATGTCGGTGGTGTGCGGGTTTTTCTCGTACCACGCCATCGGCAAGGGCGGCTACACGGCGCTGCTGTCGGCGATTACTGTGTTTATCGTTGCCGGGCATGGCGATAACCCGGTGACTGACGGGTTGTGGCGCGGGGTCGATATTCTGATCGGCATCGCCCTGGCCCTGGCGTTTTCCTTCGCCCTGCCGCTGTACGCGGTGTTCTCCTGGCGCTACAACCTCGCCGATGCCTTGCGCGACTGCGCGACCATTTATGGACGCATCATCAACGGCCAACCGGTCACTGATGACGAACATCTCAAACTCATGGGCCGCTTGAACGCGGTGATGGTGCAACTGCGCTCGCTGATGCCATCGGTGTCCAAGGAAGTGCGGATCTCCATGACCGAACTGGATGCCATTCAACGCAATCTGCGCATGTGCATCAGTACCCTGGAGATCCTCGGCAATACGCGACCGGACACCAGTGATCCGGCCGCCATGGCTCATTTGCAAACCGCATTGAAGGCTGAACACCGGCAGATTCGCGTGCAATTGATCGGCATGGCCCGGGCGTTGAAGTCCGGCGCGTCCCAGCGACTCAACCGGCCGGTGGAGTTGCCGGACGCCAGCCTCGACGCGCCGGTCTACAGTCCGCTGGACGGCTACCGGTTATTGACCCGGCAACTGGCCGCCAATATCGGCGACATGCGCCAGCGCCTGGCCAAGACTGCGCCGCGCTGGAACCTCTGAGACTTATTGCGTGGCCACTCGACGCAGTTTCAGGACCCAGCCTTGTTGCATACCGGCGGCGGCCAGCAGGATCGCCGCCACGCCAAGCCATTGCAGCAGTTCCAGGCGATGGCCGAACGCAAACCAGTCAACGAAGATCGCCGCAATCGGGTAGATAAACGACAGTGCGCCGGTCAGTGCCGTCGGCAGTTTCTGGATGGCCCCGTAGAGCAGCACATACATCAAACCGGTGTGCACGATGCCCAGCGTCACCAGGCTGGCCCAGGCGCTCGGTGCTTGAGGCAAGGCCGAAAAATGCGCAAATGGCGCGAGCAACAGCACGCCTGTGCAGACCTGGATTAACGCGATCAGGTGCGGCGGAGTGCCGGTCAGGCGCTTGATGATCAACGCGGCAATCGCGTAGAGGAACGCCGCACCCAGCGCCAGGCCGATCCCCATCAGGTAATCGTTACCGCCGGCGCCCTGCTCGCCATGGGCGCTGACAATCGCCAGCATCCCAAGGAACGAAACACCCAGCCAGAACAGCTTCTGCAGGGTGATTTTCTCGCCGAGAACCAGCGCGGCCAGACCGACCAGCATGAACGGCTGAACGTTGTAGACCGCCGTCCCGATGGCAATCGATGCGCGGGAGTAGGAGGCAAACAGCAACAACCAGTTGCCGACAATCGCCCCGCCGCTAAGCACCGCCAGCAGGAACGTGGTGCGGGTCAGAATGCCCGGGCGCAGGAAGCCGAAAGCGGCGCAGATCAGCAGCAAGGTGCCGGCACCGAATACGCAGCGCCAGAACACCACGTCCAGAACCGGTTGCCCGGACACCAGCACGAACCAGCCGATGGTCCCGGAAATAAGCATGGCGGCGGTCATTTCAAAAGAGCCGCGACGTAGTGTTTTGTCCATTTCAACCTCCTGTGCTTGAGGCCAAATTATGCCAATCGGCTGAGGGCCTTCTCCAGCGCAAAAATCAGGCTAAACTCGGTTTCTGCCTTTTTTATCGAGGCCGTTTTGTCTAACTGCCTAATTGAGGTTTCGCCATGACCGACGATATAGATCAAGTGCTGATCGGCGCATTGATGGAAGACTCACGGCGTTCGCTCAAGGCCCTGGCGCAAATCAGCGGCTTGTCATCGCCCAGCGTTGCGGAGCGCCTGCGTCGCCTTGAGGAGCGCGGTGTGCTCAAGGGCTACACCGTCGAAATTGATCCAAAATGCTTCGGCTATCAACTGCAGGCGATTGTGCGCATTCGCCCGTTGCCGGGGCAATTGCAGGAGGTCGAACGGCAAATCCAGGCCATCCCGGAATTCACCGAGTGCGACAAGGTCACTGGCGATGACTGCTTTATTGCGCGCCTGCATGTGCGCTCGATGGAACAGCTGGACACCCTGCTCGACCGCCTCAACACCCACGCCGAAACCAACACCGCGATCGTCAAGAAAACCCCGGTCAAGCGCCGATTGCCGCCCATGGCGTGAGTGCTGTTTGATAATGAATAGGATAGATTGAGTGTTTTCCGGCGAAGGATTGGCGGTATGAAAACTCAGGCGATGGTATTGGCAGCATTGATGCTCGCGGGTTGCGGCACTGTGCAGACGGTGGTGCGCAGCGACGAAGCGGCTGCGAAAAGCCTCAAGGAGCGCAAAAGTTACTGCGGCGCTGTCCCGCGGATCTACAGCGGCGTGACTTATGACTTCTGTTATCTGAATGCGCCGCTGGAAAGTGGCATCGATGCGCAGACACATACCACCGTTCCGGTCGTTGTGCTGGTTGATGCGGTCGTTTCCGGCGTGGCTGACACCCTGCTACTGCCCTACACCGTCTACCGACAGCAAGCCGATGGCAGCATCATCGTTAACGAGTGACCCCGAATCGCAGACAATAAAAAACCCGCCGAAGCGGGTTTTTTTATTACTCAAGGCTTGCGATCAATCGTCGCGGCTCATGATGCCGAAGATCTGCAACAAGCTGATGAACAGGTTGTAGATCGATACATACAGGCTGATGGTTGCCATGATGTAGTTGCGCTCACCGCCGTGAATGATGGCGCTGGTCTGGAACAGAATGCAGACCGAGGAAAACAGCACGAAACCTGCGCTGATCGCCAGTTGCAGCCCGCTGATCTGGAAGAAGAAGCTCGCCAGCGTCGCGCCCAGCAACACGAAGAACCCGGCGGTGATGAAACCACCCAGGAAGCTCATGTCCTTGCGCGTGATCAGTACATAGGCCGACAGACCACCAAACACCAGCGCAGTCATCGCGAAAGCGGAACTGACCACTTCTGCCCCGCCCTGCATGCCCAGGTAACGGTTGAGAATCGGGCCGAGCAGGAAACCCATGAAACCGGTCAGGGCAAAGGCAGATACCAGGCCCCACGCCGAGTCACGGAGTTTGTTGGTCAGGAAGAAAAGGCCATAGAAACCGATCAGCACCACAAAAACGTTCGGGTAACCGACACGCATCTGCTGAGCGACGAACGCCATCACACCGCTGAATGCGAGCGTGAGAGCGAGCAAGCCGTACGTGTTGCGCAGGACGCGGCTAACCTCTAGCTGCTCAGCCTGCACGCTGTTATTAACTGCGTAATCCTGTTCGCGCATGGCGACACTCCTGTTGGTTTGAAACGTTCAGTCGCAAAGATCATAACAGACGCTCTGTAACAAGCCATGCGGAGAGTTTGACAGTGTGTTTCATTCAGGTATTATGGCGCCCGCAACGCAAACGGAGGTGTGGCCGAGTGGTTTAAGGCAACGGTCTTGAAAACCGTCGACTGTAACAGGTCCATGAGTTCGAATCCCATCGCCTCCGCCATCTTGAATACGTTAGAGCCCTGATTAGTCAGGGCTTTTTCGTTTCTGGGGTTTGGTGGAATCGTCCCCGCCCAGCATGTGTTCCATAACTATTTTGCAACCTTTCCATAACTCAGCTTGTTTTGACCTTCTTCCGGCGTCCTGCCGAACACTCAATTCCCTATATGTGTCACGACATTTCCACTGCTACGCTGAACTCAAAATTGAGGATTCGCGACGCCACGTCCAGGCCGATGGCACGGTGAATATTCACGACTAGAGTGCTGCCGGACAAGCCAGCTTACGGGGGCAATCCTCAGGATTCAACGCAACATCCAGTACATGACGAGCACTACGACAGACACCCAGACAAGCATGATAAGAAAAGAAAGGCCGGCGAGTGGTTTGTCCATGGAATCAGGTCAGTTCCACGCTTGGCAGGACTAAAAAAAATTAACAATTAATTTCCAGGCACCGCTCTACGTCAGTATTATAGCGGCCTTGTTCGAACCATCACCGTAGCGGTTAAAGTATGTCAAGGAAGAACCCATGAGAGCTCGTGTCATTTCTGCTGCATGTCTGCTGTCGTTAACCGCTTATTCCGCTTGCGCCATCTCGGCCTCAGAGGATTACTACGCAGCCTATTCGATAGAAAGCGTTGCGGGCGACATGCCGATACGCAACGTAGTAGTGAAGAGAGTTGGCGAATACTTCACATCCTATCTCGGCTTTCAGTTCGACTGTACCAACCAAACGCTTAGCCAAACCGGGTTCTTCAGCTCTCCGGAATCCGTCCTCCGAGAACTGGCCAGGACAAAACCATCCGACGGCAGCTATAGCTTCATGACTGACCGGGCGCGCGCAAAAGCCTGCGACATCGATACCTCGGAAACTGTCAGCGACGCCGCTCAGCACCCCAAGACGACATAAGCCTGCTCGCTCGCCAGCGCACTTGAGTATGTCGGCGAGCAGCATTGCAGTACGGGAATCTGCCGCGTTTAGCGGCAGAGCACCGGCGAACTGAACACGAAACGGCCCCTTCGGAGTCGAGTTAAAACCTGGCAAAATCAATGGCAGATTTTGCTTCGGCAGCACGTTCGTCGACTACCTCGCTATTTGGGGCCGACTGCATGACTTCCATCAAAGAAGTCCACTTCAGATATGCATGGCTTACCGCGACGTAGCCCGGTGGTGGTGACTTGCTTCCATCGTAGAAATGCTCGAAGTAATAGTTTTCGACAATGGGCACTGATCTTCGACTGCAATTCTCCATTCCTCCGCGCTCTGACCGCAACCACAAGCATCGGCTCAGCGATTTATCCATCAAGTTCAAGAGATTCACGTCAGGAGGTCGGGAGGCGAAGATAGTGTTTATCATCTCCTCTTCGTAGCTCAGCTTTTCCTGATCCTTGGCATGGAGCTTCTTCGAAAACTCTCTGCCTATCCGCAAATCCTCAGGTGTTTGCTCTATCCATTTTGGCTGGCATCCACTTAGAAAAACTGCAGCAGAACAGAACAACATTACTTTGAGCATTTGCTCTTCCTTGGCTGAACACTGAGCCAAATCCTACAATACCTGTCGCATCCGGTCACGGAGTGGAGCGAAGTTAGCAGGTGACTTCCGCTAACGACCCGCGCCTGCCAACTCCTTCAGAAACTGATCAATCAGCGTATTTACTTTATCCAGCGGCCAAGTGCGCTGTTCGTTCAATCAGCACACATTCAGTCCCTCGAATGGCCCGCGCGATGGCTTGGGTTTCGCTGACCGCGCAGGTACGCTCTTCTTTCCCCGCCGCCACCAGACAGGCGACAGCGTCATGAATGACCAAAAACCGGCAACCATCGCCGAAAACCCGCACTGCCCTGTCGTGCCAACGGACACCAGGCAAAGTCCCAAGGAGCGGGAGGAAACTCATCCTCTTCAGCCTCCGCGCCAGTTAAAGAACCAGGCGCAACTTTCCAGTCAAACACTTTCATCGATAACGGTTGCCAAACCACGACAATCCCTTGTGCCTGGCTGTCATCGGTATGTATCCAGCGTGCGGCAGCAGCAACCATGAACGATTCAATATGTTCTGCGTTGATATGAGCCTTATAGACAGAACCCAGTAACCAGCGACACACACTGAGATGGTAAGCCCAGTTCAGCGGCGGATGATTGCGATAGGCCCACTTCATGAAGTTGCGAAACAGGTTCAAGCCATCCGGAGGGTCGAGTTTCAATAATCCGGGACAGACGTCGAACAAGGTATGCCAGTAAGGCAACAACCGGGCATCCAGGTTTACAAAACAGCGTGCATTACTTGGGAAATCTGGAAACGGCAGCAAAAAATCCATATGACTGCTGACGCGAGCAGTGCCTGGAAGAGTGATACGAGACATGAGGTGGTGCTTCCCACAAGAGCCAAACGGCACTCACCGGGAGCCATGACGAATGGCCATCCGGTGAAAACGGTTAAAAGATCGGTAAGCGACGACTGATCGCTGACAGGCTTAAACCTGAGGGGAAGCGCGGGGGTTGGCCGAGGGCCAGGAATAGCGAGGCGGTGCCTTGCAGCGAACTTCGCGGTTGGGTCGTAGCAGGCGCCTGACGCTAAGCAAGCCGATCAGGCAAAACAGGAAAACCACGCTCAATGTGGCCGCTGAGCAGATCGGACAGGCGAGACTTCCACTTAAACCGCTAACCGACTGATCGGTGAATTCCGTGGTGTGGCTCGGCTGCTTGTCGCCAAGGGAAGAACAGAACTGACCGCCGACACCATTAAGCTCAAGCCCGGTCATCTGCCCATGGCCTAAACCGCAGGCAAACACATTGAACAGGACGCAAAAATATAACGTCCAGGCAACGAGTGTGCGGTCTGATGAAGTCAGTTTCATGCGGGTGACATCAACATCGAAGAATCCGCGATTGTAATTCGACTTGCGTATCGCAGGCTGAGAAAACACCGGGATCATCGCTCAATAACTGCGACAGAACGCCGCAGGAATTCCGGAAGATGCGCGTCTACAAGGCGAATGCCATGACTGCGTCAGAATGTCGCAAGTTATATCGAGTCCCTGGAATGGTTAGACTTCTTCACCCGGTTTGACCGGCATGAATCATCGACGCCCTGTCAGGGTTAATCATCCGTTCGGGCTCACCAGAAGGTCTAGTAGAACATGAGTGTTTTGTTGACCCGCCGCAAGGTGGTTGCAGGTATCAGCTTGTTCAGTCTCGGCCTCCTCGCCGGCTGCGACAACAGCGTCAGCCTGTCGTACAAATACGGCAAGGACCTGAGCGACAAGATCCTCGGGCGCACATTCAAGTTGAAAGACTCCGAAGGCAACCTGACAACGCTCTCGAGTTTTCGAGGCCTGATGCCGATGATTTTCTTCGGTTTCACCCAGTGCCCGGCGGTATGCCCCACCGCCCTGGCGCGCGCAGCGCAGATCAAGAAACTGATGGGCAAGGACGGGGATATTCTTCAGGTCATCTTCATCACGCTGGACCCGGAACGGGACACGCCTGCCGTGCTGGATGCCTACGTTAAAACGTTTGATCCCTCGTTTGTCGCGCTCCACGGAACACTGGAGGAAACGGCAAAAACGGCCAAAGAGTTCGGCGTGTTCTATGAAAAAATCCCGAGCGGTTCCACCTATACCCTTTCTCACACAGCGACCAGCTACGTGTATGACACCCGGGGCAGATTGCGCCTTGGTTTATCCCCTTCCCTTTCGGCACACGAGTGCACGGAAGACTTGTTGACCGTCATGGAGGTCTGCTGATGAACTCGAATGCCATTAACACCCGCATCAATGCACGCCTGAAACAGAGCGTGCTGGGGCTGGCGCTGCTGGGTCTGGCGTTTCAGGTTTGCGCCCAGACTCAAGTAGACGACGCCTGGGTTCGCGCCACCGTTGCAGGCCAACAAGCGACCGGGGCGTTCATGACGCTCACGGCGAGCAGTGACAGCAAACTGCTCAGCGTGCAGTCACCGGCAGCAAAAACGGTGCAAATCCACGAGTCGACCATGAAAGACGACGTGATGCGCATGCAACCCGTCGAGTTCGTCGCCTTGCCTGCGGGGAAAGCAGTCACGCTGGATCCTCACAGCTATCACGTGATGCTTATCGACCTGACAGGCCAGGTCAAAGAAGGCGACAAGGTGCCGCTGACCTTGACCGTTGAGAATGCCAAAGGTGAGAAAGAGGTGATCGAAGTCGAGGCTCCGGCACGAGCACTGAACCAGGCGGACGCTCACTCAATGCATTGAGGTAACGACCCCTATCACAATATCCCCCGGCCTCCAGGGCCGGGACCGCTTCAACGCTTGCAATCCCCTCTATTCCCCCTTCTTGCGCCAGGTTTTGGTCAGCTGCTGACTAAGTCATCGTTGCCCAAACGTCATGTTCAATCATGGGACTTCCTAGAACAGGATGTGCCAACGCCCGGAACTACCGGGCGTTGGTCAAGTTGAAAACGTCGTGATCCGGTGGTTTAGCCGGGCATTGCTTCGCGACTGAAGGCGTCCAGCTCCCGCACCAGGCTCTGCGCTGCCAACATCACCAGTGCGCGACCTTTTTCTGGCGACGCCAGGGACGGGTCCGAACCCATGCGGCCATCGGGATGGCGTGCGCGAAAGTCCATCGCTTCGCGGATCGGGCCCCAAGGGGCGATCTGTGGCGAGTATTCAGCGGACTTGATCGAGTCGGGGTAGGCCCACTGCGTGACCGCGATTTCGGACGGTGTGGCATGCACGCCGTGCCCCGTAGGGAATTGCTCCCGCGCCAGTTCCCCTACCCCCTCCAGGTCCCACCAGTTGCACAACTTCAGCGCGAACCCTGCCGGGCGTCGAGCGAAGCTGGCTTCGGCATAGAGCTCCGAGAACGCCGCTTCAATCGATGCGACGTTGCCGTCGTGGCCGTTGAGGAAGAGGATTTTTTCAAACCCGTGAGCGGCCAGCGAACGCACCCAGTCGCCAATCGCCGCGATGAAAGTCGATGGACGCAACGAGATGGTTCCGGGGAACCCGAGATGGTGCTGGGCCATGCCGATATTGAAGGTCGGAGCGATCAGGATGTCGGCGTTTTTTTGCGCCTCACCGGCAATGATTTCCGGGCACATCCAGTCGGTCCCCAGAAGACCGGTTGGACCGTGTTGTTCGTTCGAGCCGATCGGGATCACGATGGTGCGGCTGCGTTGAAGAAATTGCCCGATCTCGGCCCAGGTCGATAGGTATAGAAGCATTTGAGTCCTCTCTTTTAAAGGGTTCCTTGCGGAACACGATAGATGAAGCGGGAGATGGCTGATCAACCCGCACTGTATTCAGGCACCGCACCGTCACGGGTCTTCGGCTTTGTGGACATGATCACCAACGCGGCGCATAGAAAAAACGCAGCCTACGATAACAATGCCAAGGTTCGCGCTGCCGGTTGCCGTTTTTGCCCAGCCAATCACCGCTGGCCCCCAGAAGCCGCCGGAAAGACCGATGGTATTAATCAAGGCGATGCCGCCCGCCGCCGCCTCGCCCTTGATGTGTTCGGAGGGCATTGCCCACAACACGGTATAAGCCATGAACATCATGGCCGTTGCCAGGGTCAACAGCACCAGTGCGGCCATCAGGTTACCGTCTGCAAAGGGATACAGGAGCAGCAGGACCGCGCCGATGCCCGCAGGCACTGCGCAGTGATAGCGCCTTTCGCCAACCCGGTCGGATCGACGCCCGATCCAGTACATGCCGATGGCGGCGGCAACATAGGGAATCGCGGCGTACCAGCCGAGCTGCATGGTGTCGTTGATGCCCTGGGCCTTGAGGATGGCCGGCAGCCAGAAACTCATGGCGTAGATCGAGAAGATGATGCAGAAATAAGCGGAGGCCAGGATGTAGATTTTCGGGTCGCGCAACACCGCACGGAACGAATGGACACGCCCGGTCGATTCGCCCAGCTCACTGGCCAGCAATTCCTTCTCTTCAACACTCAGCCAGCGCGCCTCGACGGGTCGATTGGAAAGAGTGAAAAAGGTCAGCACCCCGAGCAAGACGCACGGCAGGCCTTCAATCAAAAACATCCACTGCCAGCCGGCCAGACCGCCAACGCCTTGGAATGTGGTGATCAGCCACGCAGACAACGGCCCGCCCACAATGCCGCCAATCGGGCCGGCGATAAACACGATCGCAATGGCCCGCGCCATACGCTTCGGACCGTACCAGCAGGACAGGTAATAAATCATGCCCGGCGCGAAACCGGCTTCGAACACACCCAGCAGAAAACGCATCGCATAAAACATCGGCACGTTGCGCACGAACAGCATGCAGGCCGAGGTGATGCCCCAACACACCAGAATGCGGCTGAAGGTTTTCCGTGCACCCACCTTCGGCAGCATCAGGTTGCTCGGCAACTCGAACAACACATACCCCAGAAAGAAAATACCCGCGCCCGCACCATACGCCGCATCGGACAGGCCAAGGTCACTTTGCATCTGCAGTTTGGCAAAGCCGACGTTGATCCGGTCTAGGTACGCGAATACATAACAAATGAACAGGAGTGGCAGCAGCCGCCAACTGAGCTTGCGGTAGAGAGCAGAAATGGCATCACTTCGTGCCGGTGTCTGGAAAATTGACATGCGAATCTCCGGTTATTCTTGTTGGTCTGCGGTTGTGCCAAGGAATGTTGCACCGGCACCACGGACCCAGCAAGAGCAACTAAGTTCGTGTATCGTTGCTCTCCAGGCAACACACAATTTCTGGAGGGAGTCCCCGGCATGCGTGAAATCAACCAACAACGGCTGAGGTATTTTCACGAGGTGCTGACCCACGGCTCGATTCGTGGCGCGGCCGACAGTATCAACACCTCGCCCTCGGTAATCACCCGCCAGATCAAACTGCTGGAAGAGGAACTCGGCGCGAAACTGTTCGAGCGTCAAGCCCGCGGCGTGCAGCCCACCGAAGCCGCAGTGCACTTGCTGGAGTTCTGGCGCGGCTATCGATCACACCAGGAAAAGCTTGAAGATCAGCTGCAAGCGATCAAGGGCCTGCAGCAAGGCCAAGTGCGCGTCGTCATCAGTGAGGGCTATGTCGATGCGTTGGTCGATAACGTGCTCGCCCCGTTCTGCAAACAGTACCCGAAGCTCGATATCAGGCTGGACATCCTGCCCGTCGACGACGTCCTGAACGAAGTGGCCGAAAACCGTGCGCATATCGGCCTTGCCTACAATCCACCGCTGCATTCGCAAATCGATTTTCGCGCGACGTCTGCGCAACCGGTGATGCTGTTGGTGCGTCCGGATCATCCGTTGGCAATAAGAGGAGGAATGGCAACCGTCGCGGATCTGCTCACCTGCCAACTGGTGTTGACGCCCACCACTTTCGGTATCGGGCATGCGATCAAAATGCTCGAGTATGCCGAGAAAATCGAGATTCGCCCGGCGCTCGTCAGCAACTCCCTCGCGGCGCTCAAGCGTATGGTCGCGGACGGCGACTTTGCCTCGTTGCTCGGTGAATTCGCGGCTTATCGGGAAATCGCCAACGGCAGCCTCGCGGCCGTTTCGATCGATCATCCGTTGTTTTCCGCAGTGGAGGCGAAACTGCTGGTGAAGTCCGGCCGACCGCTAGCCGCACCTGCTCAGGAGTTGCTGAACTGGATGCTGCAGCGCTTGCCAATGTTTGCGTCTGCCCCTGGGTAACCGGGCCTGAGCAGAGAAAAACAAAATCCCCATGTGTTTCCTTCGTTCTTACTAACGTCGCAGTTCTTCACTGCCCGTTCCTGTACGTCTGGAGTTTCCCCATGCCCTCGCCCAAATCCCTGCCCGCCGCGCTGCTGGGCCTGGCCCTCGTTTGTCCGGCCATGGCCGAAGCCGAAGGCCTGGAGCTTGGACAAGTGCTGATCGGGGCTGAGGATCTGAGCGGTGAAGACGCCTCGGTGGAGAATGCCAAGGCCCGGCTCGCCGAAGTCCCTGGCGGCACCAATGTGGTTGACCTGCGTCGGCCATTGCAGGGCCGCGTGGCCAACAATCAGGACGTGTTGGCTTATCAGCCGGGGGTGTACGCCCAGTCGGCGGGGAATGAAGGGGTGAAGGTTTCGATTCGCGGCTCGGGCATCAACCGTGCGCCGGGCGCCCATGCTTCGGGGTTGTACGCGATGCTCGACGGCCTGCCACTGACTGGCCCCGGCGGCACGCCGTATGAATTGCTGGAACCGCTGTGGCTCGACCATGTTGAAGTGCTGCGCGGCGCCAACGGTTTCGACCGCGGTGCCCTGGCCTTGGGCGGGGCCATCGATTACGTCAGCCACACCGGCTACGACGCACCGAAGTTGCAGGTGCGCTACGCCATGGGCAGCCACGGTTATCAGCAGCGCCAGGTCAGCTCCGGGCAGGTGCTGGGCAACTTCGACTACTACGTGTCCACCACCGACGCACGGGCCGACGGCTATCAGGATCACACTGCCAGCGAGAGCCAGGGCGTGATCGCCAACTTCGGTTATCGCTTCAACCCGAACCTGGAAACGCGTTTCTACCTGCGCTATCGCCAAACCGACAACGACCTCGCCGGGCGCGTGACCAAGCATTCCATCGAACATGATCCCCGCGCCGCCAACCCCGCTTATGTGTCACGGGACGACCGCCGCAAGCAGCCCGGCAGCACCTTTTTCGGCAACAAGACCACGTACTACATCGATGACGATTCGAGCATCCAGACCGGCCTTGTCTACCACGACTATCCGATGGATTTACGCGAAGGGCCAAACCGTCTGAAGGTGGCCTACACGGATGTCAGCGGCACGTTCGACTACAAGCGGCGCGACACACTTTGGGGCCTGGAAAGCCGTAGCACCGTGGGTTTGCGCGTGACCAAGCACCTGCCGAATGACGGCGCCAGTGAGCGGGTGCGCATCCCCACCGGCAACACTGCCGGCTACGCACCGGGCACGCCTATTCGCAACTTCACTTATCAAGGTTCGGACACGGTCCTGCATGTGGGCAATGACCTGGAAATCGCCGACGACCTGTGGCTGACCACCGGACTCGCCGCGATCTACACCCGCCGCGAAAGCGCCGTGACCTATCCGCAAGACGGCGGCAAGACCAGCCAGAACGATTGGGACTACGCCCCGCGCCTGGGTCTGCGCTATCAGCTGACACCCGACCTGCAACTGTTCGGCAATCTCAGTCGTTCGGTCGAAGCGCCACACCCGTGGTCGCTGATCTACAGCTCCAACATTCGATTCCCGGCCGGCAGCGGTGTCGCAACCGGCGCCCAGCGCGATCCGATCAAGCTGCAAAACCAGACCGCGACCACCCTGGAACTCGGCGGTCGCGGCGACAGCACGATCGGGCAATGGAGCCTGGCCTGGTACTACGCTCAAGTGCGCCACGAATTGCTCTCGGTGTTGCCGGACGCCAACGCCATCACGCCCTACGAACTCAACGCCAGCCCCACGGTGCATCAAGGTGTGGAGGCCAGCCTGCAGAGCAATCTATGGTCCCGGGACGACGGCGGCCAGTTGAGCCTGCGCCAGAGCTATACCTTCAGCGACTTCCATTACCGCGACGACGATCGCTTCGGTGATAACCGCTTGCCGGGCCTACCGATGCACTATTACCAGGGCGAATTGCGCTACGACTGGCCCCAGGGTTTCTTCACTGCGCTCAACACACAGTGGGTGTCCAAGGTGGCAGTGGATTACGCCAACAGCTACGACGCCGACCCTTACGCCCTGTTCGGCGCGACCCTCGGCTACAACGCCCCCAAGGATGACTGGCAGACCTGGCTGGACCTGCGCAACCTGACCAACAAGCACTACGCCGCCACCGTCACGCCGGGCTACGACGACAAAGGCCAGGACGCCGCCCGGTCAACGCCGGGGGAAGGCCTGGCAATGTATGTCGGGGTGTCGTGGAGTCTGCGCTGAGTCGGTCAATTGATCCCGGCCACTTTGCCTCCGCTGCTATCCCAGCCGCCACCTAACGCTTTATAGATCGCGACGATGCCACGGTACTGATCAGTTTCACCCAGTGCCTGGGCATCCTCGGCGTTCAGTCGTTCGCGTTGCGCATCCAGCAGTACCAGATAATCCACCGTGCCTTCCTTGTACTGGATCGCGGCGAGGTCGGCGGCGGCACGGCTCGACTCACTCTGTTTGATCAACGACAACAGACGTTGTTGGCGTTTGCCATAGTCGCTGAAAGCGTTTTCAGACTCTTCCAGCGCCAGCAGCACTTGCTGCTCATAAGTCGCCAGGGCACCTTCGGCATTGGCGTCGGCGCCACGAATACGCGCCCGCACGCTGCCCAGGTCAAATGCCGCCCAGGTGATGCTCGGGCCCAGACTCCAGGCCCTGGCTGCGCTGGAACCGATCTGCGAACCACGACCTGCCGTAAAACCGAGAAAACCGCTGAGGCTCACGCGCGGGAACAAATCAGCAGTCGCCACGCCAATCTCCGCAGTGGCCGACGCCAGCCTGCGCTCGGCAGCGAGCACATCGGGACGCCGGCGCAGCAGCTCGGCGGGATCACCGATCGGCAGCGCTTTGGCGATGGCCGGCAACTCGGCGGGACTCAACGACACGCTCAATGTATTCGGGCGCTCGCCCAGCAGCGTAGCGATGCGGTTTTTCTGCCGCACCTGCTCCGCTTGCAGTTGCGGCACCGTGGCTTCGACCGCCGCCAGACGCGCGTCGGCACGCACCACGTCGAGTTCATTGCCCACGCCCGCATCGCGCAGACTGACGGTCACACTGCGCGAGTCTTGCTGATTCTTCAGGTTGGCCAGGGCAATTTTTTCCCGCAGTTGCGCGCCGCGCAATTGGCCATAGGCGTCCACCAGTTCGGCAATCATCGTCACCCGCAGTTGATACAAGTCTGCGGCCGCGGCGTCTTCCTGGGCGTCGCTGGATTCCAGTTGGCGCTGGATACGACCAAACAGATCGACTTCCCAGGCCATGTCCAGGCCAAGATCATAGCGTTCCTGATTGACCCGGCTTTCGGTCTGGCCGGGCACTTGTCCCTTTCCTTGCTGGCTGCTGACGCGACTGGTGACCACCGGCAAGTTGTCGTTGCTAACGTCATCACGAATCGCCCGGGCCGCTTTCCAGCGGGCGAACGCCACGCGCAGATCGCGGTTGCCTTCCAGGGATTTGCTCACCAACTGGTTGAGCGTGGGGTCATCGAATTGCTGCCACCACACTGTTTCAAACCGCGATTGATCGTAATGCCCGCCCTGGATCGATACGATCGTGGCCGGCGCGGTGTCAGGCGTTTTGTAGTCGGGACCGACCGTGCACGCGGCGAGCGCAACGACCAGAAGGCTGGGTAAAAAAAGCTTCAAGGTGTTCATGAGTGTGCCTCCGGATTCAATGCGGTTGTTGGGTGAATCTGGGCGACCTTGCGCGCGTTCTTGCGCTCGATGGAGCGACGAATCAGAACGAAGAACACTGGCGTCAGCAGCAACCCGAAGAAGGTCACCCCGAGCATGCCGGAGAACACCGCAACCCCCATCGCCCGGCGCATTTCCGAACCGGCACCGGTGGAAGTCACCAGCGGGATCACGCCCATAATGAAGGCGAAAGATGTCATCAGGATCGGCCGCAGCCGCATGCGGCAGGCCTCCAGCACCGCGTCCAGCGGCGACATGCCCTGCTCCTGTTTGTCCTTGGCGAACTCGACGATCAGGATCGCGTTCTTGCACGCCAGGCCAACCAGCACGATCAGGCCAATTTGGGTAAAGATGTTGTTGTCGCCCTTGGAAATGATCACCCCGGCAATCGCCGACAGCAGGGTCATCGGCACGATCAGGATCACCGCCAACGGCAGGCTCCAGCTCTCATACAGCGCCGCCAGGACCAGGAACGCCAACAGCACGCAGAGCGGGAACACCAGCAACGCCGTGTTGCCGGACAGGATCTGTTGGTAGGTCAGGTCGGTCCATTCGTAGGTCATGCCATTGGGCAGTTCTTCTTTCAGCAGCTTTTCAATCGCCGCTTGGGCTTGGCCGGAGCTGTAGCCTGGCGCCGCGCTGCCGTTGATTTCGGCGGTGACGAAACCGTTGTAGTGCGAGACGCGGTCAGGACCGGAGCTCGGGCTGACCTTGACGAACGTGGCCAGCGGAATCATTTCCCCGTGGTCATTGCGCACTTTCAATTGGCCGATCTGCTCTGGCTCTTGGCGGAACTGTTGTTCGGCCTGCACGTTGACCTGATACGTCCGCCCGAAACGGTTGAAGTCGTTGGCGTACAGCGAGCCCAAATACACCTGCAACGTGTCGAAGATGTCGTTGATCGCCACGCCGTGGGTCTTGGCTTTTTCCCGGTCAATCGCTGCTTCGACCTGCGGTACGTTGACCGTGTAGCTGGTGAACAGATTGGCCAGTTCCGGAACACTGCGGCTCTTGCCGATGATGTTCATGGTCTCTTTGTACAGTTCGTCGTAACCCAGGTTGCCCCGGTCTTCAATCTGCAAACGGAACCCGCCGATGGTGCCCAGACCTTGTACCGGCGGTGGCGGGAACACCGCAATGTAGGCGTCCTGGATGCCGCCAAACTTGGCGTTCAGCGATGCAGAAATCGCCCCGGCTGACAGGCTCGGATCCTTGCGCTCATCGAACGGCCGCAAGCCGATGAAGGCGATGCCCGCATTCGGGCTGTTGGTGAAGCCGTTGATCGACAGGCCCGGGAACGCAACGGCGCTGTCGAAGCCCGGCTCGTTCATGGCAATGGTACTCATGCGGCGGATCACGTTTTCGGTGCGATCCAGGCTCGCGGCGTCCGGCAACTGGGCGAAGGTCACCAGGTATTTCTTGTCCTGGGTCGGTACAAAACCGGTCGGCGTGGTGCTGAAGCCCATGTAGGTCATGGCGATCAGACCCGCGTAAATCAGCAACGCCACGCTGCTGCCACGGATGATCTTGGCCACGGCAATCACGTAGCCATGGCTGGCCTTATCGAAGAAGCGGTTGAAGGGTTTGAACAGCCAGCCACCCAGCAGGCGATCCAGCACTTTGGAAAAACGGTCTTTCGGCGCGCCGTGGGCCTTGAGCAACACAGCGGCCAACGCCGGCGACAAGGTCAGGGAGTTGAACGCCGAAATCACCGTCGAGATCGCGATCGTCAACGCAAACTGCTTGTAGAACTGCCCGGTCAAGCCCGAGATAAATGCGGCGGGCACGAACACCGCACACAGCACCAGCGCCGTGGCGATAATCGGACCGGTCACCTCGCCCATGGCTTTTTTGGTCGCCTCGACCGGTTCAAGTCCCGACTCGATGTTCCGTTCGACGTTCTCCACCACCACGATCGCATCGTCGACCACGATCCCGATCGCCAGCACCAGGCCGAACAGCGACAGCGCATTCAACGAGAACCCGAACAGGTGCATCACGGCAAACGTACCGATCAGCGACACCGGCACCGCAACCAGCGGAATGATCGAAGCGCGCCAGGTTTGCAGGAACAGGATCACCACCAAAACCACGAGAATCAGCGCTTCAAACAGCGTGTGAACCACCGCCTCGATCGAACTGCGCACGAAGATCGTCGGGTCATAGACGATCTCGTAGTCCATGCCTTCCGGGAAGCTTTTCTTCAGCTCCGCCATCTTCGCCCGCACCTGATTGGAGATGTCGATCGCGTTGGAGCCCGGACGCTGGAAGATCGGCATCGCCACCGCTTCCTCGTTATTGAGCAAGGCGCGCAAGGCGTACTGGTTGGAACCCAATTCGACCCGGGCGATGTCTTTCAGGCGCGTGATCTCGCCGTCCGGACCGCTGCGGATAATGACGTTCTCGAACTCTTCTTCACTGACCAACCGCCCCTGGGAGTTGATCGACATCTGGAAGCTCGTGGCATTCGGTGCCGGCGGCGACCCCAGTTGTCCGGCGGCGACCTGACGGTTCTGCTCGCGCACTGCGTTGACCACGTCGGTTGCGGTCAGATTGCGCGAAGCGGTCTTGTTCGGGTCGAGCCAGATACGCAGCGAGTAATCACCGATACCGAACATCTTCACGTCACCAATCCCGTCCAGGCGCGACAGTTCATCCTTGACGTTGAGGATCGCGTAGTTCGACAGGTAGAGCATGTCGTAGCGCTTGTCCGGCGACACCAGGTGTACCAGCAAGGTCAGCTCGGGCGACGCCTTGTCGACGGTGATGCCGATACGCGTCACTTCCTCGGGCAGCTTGGGTTCGGTGCGGGTCACACGGTTCTGCACCTGGACCTGGGCGTTGTCCAGATCGGTGCCCAACGCGAACGTTACGGTGAGGGTAAGTCGGCCGTCAGCGGTGGATTGCGAGGACATGTACAGCATGTTCTCGACGCCGGTGATCGCTTGCTCCAACGGCGCGGCTACGGTTTCACCGATGACTTTCGGGTTGGCGCCGGGGTAGTTGGCGTGAACCACCACGGTCGGTGGCACCACTTCCGGGTATTCGCTGATCGGCAACTGGAACAGCGAGATGGCGCCGGCAATCAGGATCAGCAGCGACAGCACCGCCGCGAAGATCGGTCGCGTGATAAAGAACTGGGAAAACTTCATGTCGGTGCTCCTTATCCGCGAGGTGCGGCGGCTGCTTCCGCTTTCACCAGTGCAGGTGATTGCGCGGAAACCGGCGGATGGGAGGCTTCAATCGCCTGACGCTGGCGGGCCAATGTGGCGACCGTTTCCGGGCTGGCCATTGGCGCATCCTCAGGACTGATCACCGCGCCGGGACGCACGCGCTGCAGACCATTGATAACGATGCGATCGTCTTTTTGCAGACCACTGCGCACGATGCGCAAGCCTTCAAGCTTCGGCCCCAGATCGACGCTGCGATAAACCGCTTTGTTGTCCTGATCGATCACCAGCACGAATTTTTTGCCGAGGTCGGTGCCTACCGCTTCGTCTTTGATCAGCAGGCCGGGATAGGCGGCGCTGCCCACCAGTTTCAAGCGTGCATACAGACCGGGGGTGTACTGGCCGTCAGCGTTATCGAACACCGCGCGACCACGGATGGTGCCGGTTTTCGGGTTGACCTGATTGTCGACAAAGTTCATTTGCCCGAGGTGCGTGTTGCCCTCCTCGTTCGACAACCCCATGTACACCGGCGTGGCCTGACCGCGCTGGCCCTGGCGGGACAGCAGGCTGTATTTGAGGAACATGCGTTCGTCCGCATCGAAATAGGCGTAGACCTTGTCGGTGGAGACCACGCTGGTGAGCGGTGTGGTGTCGGCGGTCACGATGTTGCCGGCGGTGATTTCCGCCCGGCTGACCCGGCCGGTGATCGGCGCGGTGACGCGGGTGAAACTCAGGTTCAAGCGCGCAAGGTCCAACTGCGCCTGAATGGCATCGACACCGGCCCGGGCTTCTTGCGCGGTGGTGGTGCGGGTGTCGGCCAGTTCAGCGGAGATCGCGTTACTGCTCAACAACCGTTGGCCGCGCTGCGCTTCGTTGCCGGTGCGGACCAGGGTGGCGCGTGCCTGTTGCAGCTGCGCTTCGATGCGATGCACTTCGTGTTCGAACGGGCGCGGGTCAATCTGGAACAGCAAGTCGCCCTTCTTCACCAGCACCCCATCGGTGAAGGCCACACGTTCAATCTGGCCGGAAACCCGAGGGCGAACCTCAACGGTTTCCGGCGCTTCCAGGCGGGCGGTGACTTCGTCCCATTCGGTAATGGGCTGTTCAAGTACCTTGGCCACGGTGACATGCGGCGCACCCGGCGCCTGAGCGGCATCAGGTGTGCGTCCACACGCGGCAAGCACCACCAACGCCAACGCAGCAAGGGGATAACGCAAAGGTTTGAGTGACTGTTCCATGGGTAGTGTCCGCCAGGGGGTGTAAGAATTTCCGGATTCTCGGCCTCGCGCGAGGTCGCGACGAATTGATCGGAGTGAAGTTGGCTATCATCATTAATGATAGCCGTCATGTTTAAGGGCAAAAAAAAGGATCAGCTCGTCTAAACCGTGGTATCGGTGAGTACATTGCACACGCAATCCAGCGCCGGTCCCAACGTCTGCGCCGCATTCAATGCGCGTTCGGTGGGCACCATCCGACGACCGATACGCTCGAACAAAGGGTCATTGAACAACTTGCGCAAACGCACCAGCGCCGCGCTGACAGCCGGCTGGCCCAGGGATAATTGCTTGGCGGCACGGGTGAGATTGCGTTCCTGAATGAGCGCCTCGAACACCACCAATAGATTCAGATCGATACTGCGCAGATCATTACGTTTCATGAGTTCGGTCCACGTAGAGATTTTCGACTTGAGCCACAGGCTCTGGATCCCCCAGACTTGCGCCGACACGGGCAAAGCCATTGCAGCGACTTTATATGACGATCATAATCATTGCCAGCCTCTCAGCGAAGCTTTTCCCAGGCGAACCCGATCCGGCCACAGGAGCAGTCCCATGAAAGTCACGAAAGACCAGGCTGCCGCGAACAAAGAAGCGATCCTCAAGGCCGCATCCCGGCTGTATCGGGAAAAAGGCATCGACGGCATCGGCATTGGTGAACTGTCACGTTCGGTGGGCCTGACCCATGGCGGCTTCTACGGACAGTTTCCGGGCGGCAAGGAACAACTGGCCTCAGAGGCCGTCAGCCGGACGTTCGAGTCCAATATCCACGAATGGCAAAACGCCAAATCCATACACGAACTGATCAAGCGTTACCTGACGCAGGCGCATCGGGATAACTGGACCGAAGGCTGCCCGATTCCGGCATTGGCCGCCGATGTAGCCCGCACGGGTGGCACCGTCAGCAGCTCATTCACCCACGGTGTCGAGCGATTGATCGACCTGCTGATGGCGCTGGTGGAGGGAGAAAACCATGAGGAGAAATACCAGGAATCACTAAACGTCCTGTCTTCCATAGCAGGTGCAATGCTGATTGCCAGGGCGCTGGATAACCCTGAGTTGTCCGCGCAGTTTTTGCAGTCGGTCATCAATGCGTGGCCTGCCACTCCCGAAAAGGAAGAGCCGGATGTTGAGCACGATTTGAAGGATGAAGGTTTAGCTGCCTGTTAACGCTCCGAGTCGCAAAACCCACCGGTTTTGAAACCACCCATCTGTCATCGAGGTAACGGTGCCCCACTCTTCCGATCAACACGCTGACGAAAAAAGCCTGCCGCGATTATTGCTCGATCTGCTTTGGCAAATCGCCGTGCTGTTGATCCCGATTTTCCTCGTGACGGTCATACCGTTGCTGTGGGCGCTCGGTGTGGTGCTCGGGTGTGCGGCCTTGATGTGGCTGGCGGCGCGGGCCGGCTGGCTGCGAACCGGTCGAGGGGTTGCCCGGTTGATGACTTCCGCTGCCATCGGCCTGGGTTTCAATCTGGGCCGTGCGTTGCCGCCGTACTGGGACATCGCGGGTGCCGCAGTCGTAATGTTCTTCGGACTGGCGAGCGTCAGTCATCTGGAAAAACGCTTTGGCCTTGTCGATAAGACATCGGCCAAATCGTCGCCGCTGTCGGGTGGTCAGTCTTCCGGCGGCGCCAGTGCCTGGGGTGGCGACGAGCCCCGACAAACACCGGAAGGCGAGCCCATCAGGGTCTTCAACTACAGTGAAATCGCCATGGGCGGGCCGGTCCTGTGCGATTACTTGTTCCCTGATGGGGTGCTGCTCCAGGGCCTCGGGTCGTCGGCTCGGTTCTCCAATGACGGCCGTTATTTCGCCGCGCCGCTACCCTCGCGCCAGGCCTGGGGGTTGGTGATTCTGGATCGACAGCTGCGTCAGCTCTACCAATGTTCGTGTGATGAATTCTGGGAGTTGGATGCCTTTAACGACGGCACCTTGAGTGGGCGTTACAGCCCGCTGGTGGACAATGGAGCACGGCAGATCAGCCTGGAGCAACTGCTGGCGACGGCTGAACGGATCGATCTGGTGCCCGTTGTCGACCTCTGGCTGGAACCGGGCGACTGGCAAAAAAACCTCGCTCACGAAACGCTCCGGCACACGTCCCCCGATGGTCAGCAACACCTGGACGCCAGTCTCGCGTTGCCGCTCAGCTTGCGCGAATTGCCCCAGCCTTGTGACCCGCTGAGGTATCCGGAATACCGTGTGAACATTAACGGTGAGCCCACTTCATTACTGATCAGGGCCGATACCGCCATCATCTGGAATCCCGATAGCCGCTCCTTCGCCTGCCGTGCACGGATGGGCGATGAGCAAGCCCTCGACTACTGGCTCTGGCACGCAGACCGTGACTGGCAAACACTGCCGTGCCCGTGGATCCCCGCTGACAGCGAACCCTCGATGGGCTGGAGCGAACCCCTGGCGCTGGATGACCACCACCTGCGGCTATCGGCCTATTTCGACTACCCACAACCTGATCGCGGCCGCTTTGGTTACGGCTTGTACAGCATTCACAGCGACTGCGACTCCCAGGTCGGTCATGCACCGAACGGCCGGATACAGGTTGCGGAGCGACGGCTGACGCAAGTGCAGTTGGCCGTGCCGCTGGCGGGTGATGGACAGCGCGGTGCGACGATGGTCGAGTCGGCCTCCGTGACGGGTAAGGCGCGGGCTCAATTCCACTGGCAGCAGGACAACCGCCTGGGCCTCGGCGGATATACCTGCACGATTGGCGACTGGGCGTTGCCCGGCGTTTGGTTGCTCGATCATCGGGTTTCAGACACCGGACGCTATATCGCCCTGATCCCGTTCACCCTGCCGCCCGCCACCGCTGGGCATGTGGTGGTGGCCGACGCACAGGCACGGCAACTGTTGAGCAGCCCGCCTCTGCTGGTCGCACGCTTGCTCGACTTCCGTGGACCGCGACTGAGCCTGGCGGTGATTCGCGGGCGCCTGGATCAGGATCAGCCAGGCAGCCCGTTGCAGCGCTTTGATCAATCGCCTCCCGAAGCCGCTGATGCCGCGGAGTTTGGTCAGCATCGCCCGGACTCGCGACTTTACTATGAGTGGTGTGAGCTGGAGGTCAGCCCACAAGGCCTGACCGCCCTCCCCGACTGGCGCCTGGTCAAGCAGCCACAGTCTGCAATCGCCGACGGCAACTTTGTCCAGCCAGCGCCGACGAATAACGATGCCGCGTGGCTGTTCGGTTGTGAAACCGAATATGCCGACAGTTGGCTGCGCGTCCAGAGCCCACGCCTGGGCGGACATTTGCTGACGGCGTCCGGTTGCGCCATCAGCGATCTCGCACCTTCGATGATCTGGTCCGAGGATGCCCGTTATCTTGCGCTGACCCGACTGTATACCGACGCCGACGATGAACATGGCGGCCGGTTGGCCTGGCAGGTCTTGCTGTTGGATGTCCAGGAACGAACCTTGAGGCATTCACCGCAGCGGCTGCGCAATCGACCACAGTTTGAAGGTTTCAAGGCCGAAGTCTTAAAGGTGCGTCTGTTTCTGCGCGACTGGGAAGCCGAGGATGAAACTGACCGAGGTTCAATCACCGCGCTGAAGCTGAGCGAGCTGCTGGCACTTCCCGCCGAGGCCTTGTGCCCGCATGCGGGGCTCTGGTTGACGAAGGATCAACTGGGGAATGCCGAAGCATGGCGGGCACTGGATACATCGGCATTGAGCCAATGGCGCTAGTCACGGTCGCGCACAAAAAAAGGGGCAGATCATTGATCTGCCCCTTTTTCTTTAAGAACGCCCTACTGAACCACTGACCGGCAAATTCCCCAGCAGCTTCAGCCCGGTACTTTTCACAAACGTGTCGTAGTCCATCGGTCGCTCGATACGGGTTTCCGCATTGGGCACCACATAGGCCCAGGCACGCTGGGACGATGCGTCGTACACCAGTTTGAACAGGCGGGTCGGCACCCAGACCTTGTTGCCGCCGATGGTGCCGTGGCCTTCGTCAAACAACGGGCCGGTGAAGACATAGACATTGCCATCGGCGCGCTTGGCAAACTTGCGCACATCCGCCTCGACCTTGCTCCAGATCTTCCGGTTGTTGGTGGGATCTTGGGGCACCATGTTCGACAGCGCGAAGGATTGCGCCATGGCATTCGGGCTCGGTGCATCGGCGGCCGGGGATTGATGACCACGGTCCACGGCCGGATGCTGACTGCGGTAGTCGCTCAACTCGGCCCGCCCGCTCTTGGGGATGCGCGGGTCCGGGTAGAACTGGTTGGTGCGTTCCTCCCCTTTGGCATCCTTCAATTGAGCCGAATTAAGGCGTTCGACCACCACCAGCGGCGTCCGGCTGGTTTGCGAGTACAGCACCGCGAAGTTATCGGAACACAGCGCCAGGGGTTTCATCGTGGCCGGCACAGTAGCGGTGTTGATCGGTTTCGCGGCCGGAAACAGATCGACGCAACCGTCGAACGATGGCTGTTTCTGCTTGTTTGAATAGAGGTCCAGGGCCGCGTTCTGGTTGATCGAGCCCGAGTGGGAAGTCTGTGTCTGATGCGGGGTGGCTGGCTTGAGGAGATCCAGCAGACTGCGGGCTTCTGCGCCAGTCGAGAGCAAAACAAGGGCCGACAGCCCAACTGCAATTTTGCGTAGGTGCATGCTTTAAATTCTTCGATTTGGATTGAGGGGTAAACGTACGGCGAGTCCCGATTCAAGGAACCGGGCGGAGGTGGTGCTGATTATTTTCAGGCGAGCATGCGTTCACTGTCCTTGATCAAAATGCCGGGGTGAATCCGGTCGACTACGAGCCGTTGGATCGCTGACGGTCGTGGGGATTTATTGACCCTTAGAAGTCACATTAGTGCCGGACTCAAATGCGCATGACATCGATCAACACCAGCGGTGCACCACCGGCCCAAACAGTCAGGCCGACAGCAGTCCCGCCTCCTGATAGCTCTGAATCAATTCGTCGAACAAACCGATGTCGAGGCGAGTCCTGGCAATCAATTGCGCGCCGGCTACGGCGGTATAGATGGCGCGGGCACGACGCTCGCACGCATCAACACTTCCCAGGCCGAGATCGGCGAGCACGTTGGTCAGCCACGCCACGTTGATGTCTGCAAACGCCAGCACTTCATCCTTCACCGCTTCGGGCAGGTCCTGGAATTCCGCCGCCATGAAGCTGGACAAACACAGCCTGTTTCCGTCTTCAAGCGAGCTTCGGAAGATGCTCGGGTACACCTGCAGGCAGTGAACCGGATCGGGATTGGCAGCGCGTATGGCCTCCAGAACACCGGAGGTCTGTTCCCAGTAGCGCTTGGCGACAGCGGCGCCGAGGTCAGCCTTGCTCGGGAAATGGTAGTAAATGCTGGCGTTCTTGATCCCCACCTCATCCGCAATGCTGCGGAAATTGATTCCACTGTAACCGTGGATTTGCGCAGCGCCTTTGGCCGCTTCCAAGATGGCTTCCCGAGCGTTTTCGCTCACCTTTTCACTCCTTTCACTGGGTCGTTTGGCCCGATTCTACTCGCATCGCCTGTAACCTGCCAATTGGTAGGTAGGGATTGACAAGGCACAACCAAGCGCCCATTGTTTTACCTACCAACTGACAGGCAGGCGACTAAACCATGACATTCCAACAGCCCCACCCCAACGTTTCCACCTTCCCGATGATGAAAATCTACGACTGGTTCGATGGCCCCTACCCGGCGCGGGTCCGAATTGCACTGGCAGAAAAAGGCCTGTTGTCACGGATCGAATTCGTTCCGGTCAACCTATGGACCGGCGAGCACAAGAAACCGGCGTTTCTAGCGATCAACTACTCCGGGACATTGCCCGTCCTGGAACTGGACGACGGCACGCTGATTGCCGAGTGCACCGCCATCACCCAGTACCTGGATGTGCTGGACGGCAGCCCGCTGCTCACCGGTAAAACCCCGACTGAAAAAGGCGTCATCCATATGATGACCAAGCGTGCGGAAACTGAATTCCTGGATGCGGTCAGCACCTACTTCCACCACGCCACGCCTGGCCTTGGGCCGGACGTCGAGCTTTACCAGAACCGTGAATGGGGTGAGCGGATGCGCGATAAGGCCGTGCGCGGGATGCACTATTTCAACGGCGTCCTGGCAACCCGGCCGTTTGTGGCGGGCAGTGAATTTTCGATGGCCGACATCGCGGTACTCGGCGGCATGATTTTCGCTTCGCTGGTGAAACTGCCGGTGCCTGAAGAATGTGACGCATTGCGCGCCTGGCATGCCAGGATGCAGGAGCGGTCAAGTGTTCAGGAATGGCGCGCCATGGTGGAGCGAGGCCATGCAGTCAAAAACGATGTTGCGTCAGGGCTGATCGGGGTTAATGATTCAAGGCCGATACTGTCTACGCGCCAACCTGAACAAGAAACCGTTCTGACGCGATAAACCCCAGACAAAAATAAACCCGGAACACGTCCGGGTTTATTTCACTGCCTGACGTCGATCAATGCAAAATCTGACTCAAGAACAACTTGGTCCGATCATTCTGCGGATTATCGAAGAAGTCGTTCGGCGCCGCTTGTTCAACGATCTCCCCTTTGTCCATGAAGATCACGCGATTCGCCACGGTGCGGGCGAAGCCCATTTCGTG